>NZ_JBSVXG010000366.1:0-3767 GCF_054070595.1 Pseudomonas sp. SDO55104_S430
ACAAAGATCGGCGTCGTACACAAATGATGTGAACACCAACGAACCTGTGGGAGCGGGCTTGCCCGCGATGGCCGCGCCGCGGTCTGCGGTGAAACCCAAAAATTACTGCACCGGATCACTCACCGGCTTGGCAATGATCGCCTTCAACTCACTGGTCATCGGAAACTCGAGATTCAAACCCTTCGGCGGAATCGGCTGTTCGAACCAGCGCTGATAAATGCCGTTGATCTCGCCCGAACTGTACAGCTCGCCAAGCACGCCGTTGACCAGCTCAAGAAACTGCGGATCGTCCTTGCGCACCATGCAGCTGTAGATCTCCCGCGACTGCTCCTCCCCAACCACTACCCACTTGTGCGGATCATGGGCCTTGGCGCGTTCGCCGTAGAGCAGCGCGTCATCCATGTAGAACGCCGCTGCGCGCCCCGACTGCAGCATCTGGAAAGCCTCGCCGTGGTCCTTGGCGCTGATCACGAACATGTCGATCTTGTTGTCGACGTTGTAGCTCTTCAGGAAGCGCTCGTTGGTGGTGCCGGCGGTGGTCACCACGTTCTTGTCACGCAGGTCGGCGAAGCTCTTGATGCCACTGTCCTTGGCCGTCAGCAACTGGCCTTTGACATAGATGAAACCGTAGGAGAACGCCACTTGCTTCTGGCGCTCGGCGGTCACGCCCGTGGAGCCGCATTCCAGATCCACGGTGCCGTTCTGCACCAGCGGGATGCGCGTCTGCGAGGTCACCAGGTTGTACTTCACTTTCAAGTCCGGCAGCGCCAGCCGCTGCTGGATACGCTCGACGATCTTGCTCGCCAGATCCACCGAATAGCCCATCGGCTTGCCGCTCTGATCCCCCACGTAAGAGAACGGCACCGACGCATCGCGATAGCCCAGGGTGATGCTGTGGCTGTTGGCGATCTTGCCCAGGGTGCCGGTCAGCGGCGCCTCGTTGGCCTGGACCTGACTGCCGAGCAACAGCCCGAGGGTGCAGCCGAGCAACGTGATTTTTTGCATTGTTATTCTCCGTTGTGGGTGTTGGTGTGTTTCACGAACGCGCAGCGATGACGGTGATTTCCACCAGCACCTGCGGGCGGGCAAGTTCGGCCTGCACCGTGGTCCGGCTGGGCGCCTGCCCCAGCGACAGCCAGGCCGACCAGACTTCGTTCATCGCGGCAAAATCCTCGCCGATGTTTTTCAGGTAAATGGTCGCGCTGAGCAGATGATCCTTGTCGCTGCCGGCTTCGGCCAGCAAGGCGTCGATCTTCGCCAGCACTTCGCGAGTCTGGTCGCCGACCTCTGTGGCATCCCCCGGCACCTGGCCGGAAAGAAACACCAGGTCGCCGAAGGTCACGGCGCCGGACAGGCGCGGGTTGCTGTGCAGACGTTCAATGGTCATGACTGAGTCCTCTTGTGAGACAGGCGTTCACGCCGCACGGTGATTGAAGCCGTGCAGGTCGATGGAAGGTTGGCGCTGGCCGATCAGCTCGCTGAGCAGGCGTGCGCTGCCGCAGGCGAGGGTGAAACCGAGGGCGCCATGGCCGAGATTGAGCCACAGGTTGCGATATGCCGTGGCCCCCAGCAGCGGCACGCCGCTGGGTGTCGCCGGGCGCATGCCGGCCCACTCCACGGCGGCCTCGTAGTCGCCGCCATTGGGGAAGGTGTCGCGGGCCTGGCGCTTGATCAGGGCCAGGCGCTTGGGATCGACGGCGGGATCGAAGCCGACGATGTCGACCATTGCCGCCACCCGCAATTGCTCGCCGATGCGCGCGTAGACGATCTTGCGGTCGTAGTCGGTGATGCTCACGTCCGGCGCCCGGTGGCCGGTGCCTATCGGCACGGTCAGGCTGTAGCCCTTGAGCGGGTACAGCGGCAGTTGCAGGCCCGGCAGATTCAGCAGAGGGCTGCGGTGGCCGGCGGCGATTACCAGTTGATCCACCGCCAATACCTGTTCGCCCAACTCGATGGCATTCACGCTGCCATTGGCGTGGCGAATGCCGGTCACCGTTTGCCCCATGCGCCATTCGCAGCGACCGGAAGCGCTGAGCCGCGCGGCCAGCTCCTGGCAGAAGGCGTGGCAATCGCCGACTTCTTCGTCCGGGGTGTAAATCCCGCCGACAAAAGCACCCTCGGCCAGCGCCGGCTCAAGCTGCGCACACTCGGCAGCCGACAGCACCTGCTGCTGTTGCGGATCGGCCAGTTTGTTGCGCGCATGCTCGAAGTTGCCGCTGTTGCGGAACGTCACCAGCTTGCCATTGCGCCGCCACTCGAAGCCGGCCAGCCCGTCGTCTTCGCGCCAGTGTCTGAGCGTGTCCTGGCTCAGCAGCGCCAGGCGCAACAGATGGGCGGCGTTTTCCCGGTTGACCGAGCTGCGGCAGGCGGCGAGGAACGAGGCCATCCAGCGCCACTGCGCCGGGTCCAGGCGCGGGCGCAGCTTGAGGGGCGAATCGCCGCGCAGCATCCAGCCGATCGCCTGCATCGGCACGCCGGCATCGGCCAGCGGCGCGACGTAGCGATAGGAGAGCTGGCCGCCATTGGCGAAGCTGGTCTGGCTGCCCAACGAGTCCCGGGCTTCGACCACCGTCACGTCGAAACCGTCGCGCACCAGCGCATAAGCCGTTGCCAGGCCAACCACACCGCCGCCGATGATGCACACACGCTGAGCCATTGCCGTTCCTGAAACCGTTGTGAAGATGCGACCGAGGTTAGAGCCAGGTGACAGGCGGCGAACAATGAATAAAGATGCCAGACCCATAAACAAAGGTTATGGACTCGCCATGCGCCTTCGTCACATCGAGATATTCCAGGCCATCCGCCAGACCGGATCGATCAGCGCCGCCGCGCAATTGCTGCACGTTTCCCAGCCGGCGGTGACCAAGGTGCTGCAACATGCCGAGCAGCAGTTGGGGTTCCCGCTGTTCCTGCGGGTGCGCGGCAAGTTGCAGGCCACCCCCGAAGCGCTGGAGCTGGAGCGCGAGGTCGACAAGGTCAGCGAGAGCCTGCAAGGCGTGCGGCGCCTGGCGCAGAGTCTGCGTCGCCAGCCGGGCCACAGCCTGCGCATCGGCGCCACCCCGGCGCTGGCCCTGTCGCTGCTGCCGCCGGCCATTCACGAATGGACCGGGCGCTACCCGGATATCGCTTGCGAACTTTCCAGCGCCCACAGCCGGGAGCTGGTGCAGAACCTGTTGATGCGTGAAGTGGATGTGGCCCTGACGTTGCAGCGACCGGATCATCCTGGGTTGAAGGCTCAGGAATTGGCTCGTGGGGTGTTGGTGGCGTTGGCGCCGAAGGGGCATTGGCCGGAGGCGGAAGTAGGCCAGCCACTGCCGCTGATGGCGTTGGCGGATGCGCCGTTGATTGGGCTGTCCAGCGCCGACCCGCTGGCCGCACGGCTCGACAGTTATCTGGAAGCGGTCGAACCGCCGCCCCGGGTGCGCATCGCGGTGCAGACTTATTCGCTGGCTCGGGCGATGGTGGAGTCGGGTGCAGGGCTGGCGGTGATTGACCCGTTCACGGCCCTTGGCGCGTCTCCCGCTACAACGACCATCCGCCCGCTGGCACCACCGCTGCCCATCACCCTGTACGCCGTGACCCGCGCCAGCGAACCGCCGCCGCATACTTTGAGTGATTTGCTGCAGGTGTTCAGTCGGCGGGCGCAGGAGCAACTGGATCGCCTGATCCCGACACCGACCTGACTGCACACACATCCCCCCTGTGGGAGCGGGCTTGCTCGCGAAGGCGCCGGGTCAGTCGACATATCCGTTGAATGACACACCGCT
>NZ_JBSVXG010000367.1:0-3759 GCF_054070595.1 Pseudomonas sp. SDO55104_S430
TTTCGCGAGGATTTTGTCTTTAATCATACTTTTTTTTTGAATGTTATGCCCTCTTCGCGAGCAAGCCCGCTCCCACATTGGATCTTCATTGACGAACCAGGCGATGGTTCGGCAACTGCACTTCTTCCGTACTGCGATACGGGTTGATATCCAGCCCGCCGCGGCGCACATAGCGCGCATACACCGTCAATTTCTCCGGCTTCAGCAAGCGCTGCAGATCGAGGAAGATCCGCTCCACGCACTGCTCATGGAAATCCGAATGCTGGCGGAAGCTGACGATGTACTCCAGCAGGCTGGCGTGATCGAGCGCCGAACCGCGGTACTCCACCACCACGCTGCCCCAGTCCGGCTGGCTGGTCACCGGGCAGTTGGACTTGAGCAAATGGCTGTGCACGCTCTCCTCGACAACCCGCGATGAATCGCAACGCAGCAGCTCCGGACGCGGATGCTCATAGTTGCTCACGCTGATATCCAGATCATCGACGCACACGCCCGGCAAGGCCACGACGCCCTCGGCCTCGACGTCCTTCAGACTGCGCACGCGCACACCGACCGGTTTGCCGGCAGCGGCCGACAGATCCTTGACCAGCGTCGCCTCAAGGGTCGCGGTGTCGGCAAATGGCGTCTGGTTCAGAGAGTTGAGGTACAGCTTGAACGACTTGGATTCGATGATGTTCGGCGAATCGGCCGGAATGCTGAACTCGCCGATCGCCACCACCGGCTTGCCCGATGGCAGCAGCCAGGACAGTTCGAAGCAGTTCCAGAAATCCACGCCCTTGTACGGTAGCGTGTCGGCCGTCAGGCCCAACTCGGCCCACTTGGCGGTACGCGGGATCGGGAACAGCAGGGACGGCGTGTAAGTGGCGATGTATTCGCTGGATTTGCCCAGCGGCGAGTGTTCGGCTGCGGGATGCATGGCGGAAACCTGACTGAAGAATCAGCGGATTCTATCAGCCTTTGCTTCCGCCTTTGAGTGCTTACTGACTGACTGTCAGTTTGCCGACCATGCCCGCCTGGTAATGGCCAGGGATGTTGCAGGCAAATTCCAGGTTGGTGGCCTTGCTGAAGGTCCAGGTCAGTTCGGCCGTTTTGCCCGGCTCCACCAGCACGCTGTTGGGATCGTCGTGCTTCATGCCGTGCCCCATCGCTGCGTGATCCATGCCCGCCATGGAGCCGTGATCCATGTCCTTGATCCCCGTCGGCGTCAGCATCCCGCTTTGCTGCATCTTGAGCATTTCCTGCTGGTGGCTGGCGTGCATCGCCGCGTCGCCAAGGTTGAACTCGTGCAGCAACTGGCCCTTGTTCACCAGCACGAAACGCACGGTCTCCCCGGCCTTGACCTCGATGGCCTTGGGGGTGAACGACATATCGCCCATCACCACTTCGACACTGCGGGTCGCCTTGGCCGCCGGCGCTGGCTGGCCGAAGTCGTAGCTATGGCCGGGCGCGGCCCAAACCTGCGAACTCAAGGCCAGTACACAGGTCGCCAGCAGCATGGATTTACGCAAAAACATGGTCGTACTCCAACTCGATAAGGTTCAGCCTGTGGAAAACTCTAAACTGTCGGCGCTGCCCGTAACCTGACAGCCAGATTACAACTTTGTCAGGTTGGCCTGCACCGTCGCCGGCCGCGGTATAACGCTTTCGTTCCATTTAGCCCGAGTCGCCCATGAAACTGCTGATCGTCGAAGACCAACCGAAAACCGGCCACTACCTGCGCCAGGGACTGGCCGAAGCCGGTTTCAATACCGAGCTTGTGGCCGACGGCAGCACTGGCCAGCAATTGGCGTTGAGCGGCGATTACTCGCTGTTGATTCTCGACGTGATGCTGCCGGGCCGCGATGGCTGGCAGATTCTGCAAGCGGTGCGCGGCGCCGGCCTGGATACGCCGGTGCTGTTCCTGACCGCCCGGGATGCCGTGGAAGACCGGGTTCATGGCCTGGAACTGGGCGCCGACGATTACCTGGTCAAACCCTTCGCCTTCTCCGAACTATTGGCTCGGGTGCGCAGCCTGTTGCGTCGTGGCAGCGCGACGCCCCAGGAAACCAGCCTGCAACTGGCCGACCTGCGCCTGGACCTGATCCGCCGTCGCGTGGAGCGCAGCGGCCAGCGCATCGACCTGACGGCCAAGGAATTCGCCCTGCTGGAGATGCTCCTGCGCCGCCAGGGCGAAGTGCTGCCCAAATCGCTGATCGCCTCCCAGGTCTGGGACATGAATTTCGACAGCGACACCAATGTCATCGAAGTGGCGATCCGCCGTTTGCGCCTGAAAATCGACGATGACTTCCCCGACAAACTGATCCACACCGTGCGCGGCATGGGTTATGTGCTCGAAGAGCGCAGCGCCTGATGCCGCGGCTTTCGTTAAGCAGCCGCCTGGCCCTGCTGTTCGCCGCGTGCACCGCGGTGGTGTCGCTGTTCGCCGGGGTGCTGTTCAGCCGCGCCAGCGAGGCGCACTTCATCGAACTTGACCAGCAATTGCTCGAGGGCCAGTTGATCGGCCTGCGCCGGGCGCTGCACGACATTCAATCGAGCGACAGCGAAGTCAGACTGAACGATGAAATGAGCCGCCAGGCCGACCTGTCGCTGCGCATCAGTGGCAGCGACGGCAAGCGTTGGTATGACAGCTCGGCGAACTTGCCTTCGATGCTGCCGCAAACTGCCGGATTGTCGACGATCAACAGCGCAGGCACCGACTACCGAGTGCTCAATGCGCCGCTGTTTCCCGAGAAGGCCGATTCGCCGCAATTGACCCTGCTGCTGGACATCACCCACCACCAGCATTTCCTGCAGCGCATGCAGCGCTTGATCTGGCTGACGGTCGGCCTGTCGGCCCTGGCCACCGCGCTGCTCGGTGCCTGGGCAGCGCGCAGCGGTTTGCGTCCGCTGCGGCGCATCAGCGCCGTCGCCAAAGGGGTTTCAGCGCAATCGCTCAACGCCCGCCTGCCCGAAGAAAACATGCCGCCGGAAGTGGCGGAAATGGCTCGCCAGTTCAACGCCATGCTCGGGCGCCTCGACGATTCCTTCCAGCGGCTGTCGGCGTTCTCCGCGGACATTGCCCATGAACTGCGCACACCGCTGTCGAACCTGCTGACCCACACTCAGGTCACCCTCACCCGCCCGCGCCCCATCGAAGACTATCGCGAAGCGCTGCACAGCAACCTGGAAGAACTGCAATGGATGGCGCAGCTGGTCAACGACATGCTTTATCTGGCGAAAGCCGATCACGGCTTGCTCGCACCCAGGCGTGAACCGCTGGAACTGGCGGAAGAAGTGGATGTGCTGCTGGAGTTCTTTGCGCCTTTGGCCGAGGACGCGCGGGTGACGCTAGGCCGCGAGGGCAGCGCGCGCATCGAGGGTGATCGGGGGATGTTGCGTCGAGCGCTTTCCAATCTGCTGGATAACGCGCTGCGCTTTACTCCGGCGGATGGGGAGATTTGGATACGCATCGATGATCGGACCGAGGGTTTGCGCCTGACGGTGGAGAACAGTGGCGAGGGGATTTCCGGGGAGTTGCTGCCGCGGTTGTTTGATCGCTTCTACCGGGCGGATCCGGCGCGCCATGAGGGCAGCAGTGAGCATGCGGGGTTGGGGTTAGCGATTACCCAGTCCATTGTGCGGGCGCATGGGGGGCAGATTGGGTGTGAATCAGAGGATGGGTGGACCAGGTTTGTGATCGAGTTGCCAAGGGGGGATTGAGGCAAGCAACACCGGCCCTTTCGCGGGCAAGCCTCGCTCCTACAGTGTTTTGCGTGAGTG
>NZ_JBSVXG010000368.1:0-3737 GCF_054070595.1 Pseudomonas sp. SDO55104_S430
GCGGTGGATCAGTCGACATCGCGGTTACCTGACGCACCGCCATCGCAGGCAAGCCAGCTCCCACAGGTTTTGTGGTGTTCTTGATTGGGGCGGGTTTACCGCCCCGCATCTGTTTAAGCGTAGCTTTCGATCGACGGGCAAGCGCAAACCAGGTTGCGGTCGCCAAACACGTTGTCGACCCGACCGACCGGCGGCCAGTACTTGGCTTCGATCAGGGACGCCACCGGATACACCGCCTGCTCGCGGCTGTACGGGTGCGACCACTCGCCGACCAGTTCCGCGGCGGTGTGCGGGGCGTTTTTCAGCGGGTTGTCGTCCTTGTCCAACGTGCCGTTTTCCACCGCGCGGATTTCTTCGCGGATGCGGATCATGGCGTCGCAGAAGCGGTCCAGCTCTTCCTTGGATTCGCTCTCGGTCGGCTCGATCATCAGCGTGCCGGCCACCGGGAACGACATGGTCGGGGCGTGGAAGCCGAAGTCGATCAGGCGCTTGGCCACGTCGTCGACGCTGATGCCGCTGCTGTCTTTCAACGGACGCAGATCCAGGATGCACTCATGCGCCACCAGACCGTTGCTGCCGGTGTACAGCACTGGGTAATGCTCTTCCAGACGACGGGAGATGTAGTTGGCGTTGAGGATCGCCAACTGCGAGGCGCGCTTGAGGCCAGCGCCGCCCATCATGCGGATGTACATCCAGGTGATCGGCAGGATGCTCGCGCTGCCGAATGGTGCCGCGCAGACCGCGCCTTCCTTGCGCTCCATCTGAGCGTGACCCGGCAGGAACGGCGTCAGGTGCGATTTCACACCGATCGGACCAACGCCCGGACCGCCACCGCCGTGTGGAATGCAGAAGGTCTTGTGCAGGTTGAGGTGCGACACGTCGCCGCCGAACTTGCCTGGGGCGCAGAGGCCGACCATGGCGTTCATGTTGGCGCCGTCGATGTACACCTGGCCGCCGTTGTCGTGAACGATGGCGCAGATTTCGCGGATGCCTTCCTCGAACACGCCGTGGGTCGACGGGTAGGTGATCATCAGCGCGGCGAGGTGTTCGCGGTGCTCGATGGCCTTGGCGCGCAGGTCTTCGATGTCGACGTTACCACGGGCGTCGCAAGCGGTGACGACGACGCGCATGCCGGCCATCTGGGCGGTAGCTGGGTTGGTGCCGTGGGCCGAGGACGGGATCAGGCAGATGTCGCGACGATCTTCGCCACGGCTCTGGTGGTAGGCGCGGATGGCCAGCAGGCCCGCATATTCACCCTGAGAACCGGCGTTCGGTTGCAGCGAGATCGAGTCGTAACCGGTGGCGGCGCAGAGCATCGCTTCCAGCTCGTCGGTCAGCTGCTGGTAGCCGGCGCTCTGCTCGGCCGGGGCGAACGGGTGCAGGGTGCCGAACTCGGCCCAGGTCACCGGGATCATTTCGCTGGCGGCGTTGAGCTTCATGGTGCACGAACCCAGCGGGATCATGGTGCGGTCCAGTGCCAGGTCCTTGTCGGCGAGCTTGCGCAGGTAGCGCATCAGCTCGGTTTCCGAGTGATAACGATTGAACACCGGGTGGCTGAGGATCGGCGATTGACGCACCAGCGCGGACGGGATGGTCGCGGCGACCGAAGCGGCGAGGGCGGCGAAGTCCGGCAGCGCCTTGCCTTCGGCCAGCAGCGCCCACAGGGTTTCGACGTCGGCCTGGGTGCTGGTTTCGTCGAGGGACAGGCCCAGACGTTCGGCGTCGACCACGCGCAGGTTGATCTGCTGGGCGCGTGCTTTTTCATGAAGCTGGGCGGTGGTGGCGCCGGTGTTCAGGGTCAGGGTGTCGAAGAAGCTGGCTTGTTCAACTTGAAGACCGAGAGAGCTCAAGCCTTTGGCCAGAATCGCCGTCAGCTGGTGCACACGCTGAGCGATCTGCGTCAGGCCTTTCGGACCGTGATAAACGGCATACATGCTGGCGATGTTGGCCAGCAGTACCTGCGCGGTGCAGATGTTGCTGGTGGCCTTCTCGCGGCGGATGTGTTGTTCGCGGGTCTGCATCGCCAGGCGCAGGGCCGGCTTGCCGAAACGGTCCACGGAGACGCCGACCAGACGGCCCGGCATGTCGCGCTTGAATGCATCCTTGGTGGAGAAATACGCCGCGTGCGGACCACCGAAGCCCAGCGGCACGCCGAAGCGCTGTGCGCTGCCGATGGCCACGTCGGCGCCGAATTCGCCCGGCGGGCTCAGCAGGGTCAACGCCAGCAGATCGGCGGCCACCGCCACCAGGGCATTGGCGGCGTGGAAACGCTCGGTCAGCTCGCGGTAGTCGAACAGGTCACCGTTGCTCGCCGGGTACTGCAGCAGTGCGCCGAAGAATGGCGTCACGTCAGTCAGTTCAAGCTCGTCGCCAACGACTACGTCGATGCCCAACGGCTCGGCACGGGTGCGCAGCACATCGAGGGTCTGCGGGTGGCAGTGCACGGAAGCGAAGAATTTATGGCTGCCCTTGTTCTTGCTCAGGCGCTTGCAGAAGGTCATGGCTTCGGCGGCGGCGGTGGCTTCGTCGAGCAGGGAAGCGTTGGCGATCGGCAGGCCGGTGAGGTCGCTGATCAGGGTCTGGAAGTTCAGCAGCGCTTCGAGACGGCCCTGGGAAATTTCCGGCTGGTAGGGGGTGTAGGCGGTGTACCAGGCCGGGTTTTCCAGCAGGTTGCGCAGGATCGGCGACGGCGTGTGAGTGCCGTAGTAACCCTGGCCGATGAAGGTCTTGAACAGCTGGTTCTTGCCGGCGATGGACTTGATCAGGGCCAGGGCATCGGCTTCGCTCAGGCCGTCTTCGAGGCCGAGGACGCTGGTGCCTTTGATGCTGTCCGGGATGACGCTGGCGCTCAGGGCTTCCAGGGAGTCGAAGCCCAGGCTGTTGAGCATGGCCTGCTCGTCACCGGCGCGAGGGCCGATGTGGCGGGCAATGAATTCGTTGGCGGTGGTCAGGTTGACTTGAGTCATGTTCATGCTCCTCAGGCTTCGGCTTGGGCTTTGATCAGACGGTCGTAGGCGTCCTGATCCAACAGTTTGGCGACAGCCGAAGCGTCGGCCGGCTTGAAGCGGAAGAACCAGCCTTCGCCCAGCGGATCTTCGTTGACCAGTTCCGGAGCGCTGTCCAGCGCCGGGTTCACTTCCAGTACTTCGCCGTCCAGCGGCATGTAGACGCCGCTGGCGGCTTTTACCGATTCCACGGTGGCGGCTTCAGCGCCTTTGTCGTAGGACTGCAGCTCAGGCAGTTGTACGAAAACCACGTCGCCCAATGCGTTCTGGGCGAAGGCAGTAATACCGACGGTGACCGAACCGTCAGCTTCGGCGCGCAGCCATTCGTGATCTTCAGTAAAACGCAATTCGCTCATGGAAACTCCTAGGGGGCCAGACTCGTCTGGTGGACGCGGTGGAATGCTTGGGCAGATGCCCTGATTTATGACTGGGTATTAAGCAAGAACGCGGCCAATCTGTTTTTATCGTTATAAATCAATAAGTTAATCTGATTTTTCGTGGGAATTAATTTATGGGCTGTAGCGAAATCGCTACAGGGGCGAGGGCAGAAAAAAGCTGAAGTGGATCAAAGCCTTGCGCAGCCGTGATCGGAGAGGGGTGTAGCGATATCGTTCCGCTGTAGCGCTTTCAGTACAGGTGGAGGTCGCTTTTGGAGTGATTTCTGCAGAACACTGACCAACCCTGTGGGAGCGAGCCTGCTCGCGATGGGGTTTTGTCATTCAGCATAGATGT
>NZ_JBSVXG010000369.1:0-3734 GCF_054070595.1 Pseudomonas sp. SDO55104_S430
ACATTTGATCTGCGTCGTACACAGAACAAATGTGGGAGCGGGCTTGCTCGCGAAGGGGCCGGTATTAACGATGCAGATCAGGGCAATGGCGCAAAAGGCGTACGCCCATCGGCACTCTGCAGTTCCATCAGGTATTTGCGGAAGATCTGCCCCAGTACCTGAGTCGCGACTTCCAGCTCTTCGCGGGGCATTTTCTCGGTGACTTCGTCGGCGGTATCCAATGCGTCTTCAGCACCGTTGACCGCCGCCATCTTCAGCAGGATGTATGCCTGAACGTTGTTGGCCGTTACGCCTTCGCCGTGGAAGAACATGGTGCCGAGTTTGAATTGCGCCTGGGCGTGGCCTTGCAGCGAGGCCTTTTCGAAATAGCTCAGGGCTTGATTGAGGTCGCGCGGCGCGCCTTTGCCTTCATAGTAGAACTCACCCAGCTCGTATTGCGCCTGCGCATCCCCTTCATCCGACGCTTTCTGGCAGGCGGCGATGGCCTGTGCCAGATCTTGCGGCTGGGTATTGAGGGTGCAGCGACCCATCGCCGGGATCAACAACGAGTTACCGCCTGCTTGTGCGAGCGCGAGCAGGGGCTGAAGGAGCAACAGGCAGCCCATTGAAAGGGCGCGGCCGGTGCGGTTCATGGGAATCGACTTACCTCTGAAGGGCGCGCGGACCCAACCAGGGGATCCAATAAGCGCGCATTATGAAATAAGCAGGGCCAACCTTACAAAGTCTTTACTCGTTTTTCTGCTGCGCGGGAACCATATCGCCCGGTTTACTGGGGATTTTGGGCAGATGAGTAGGAAAAAGCGCGGGGGTGTAGGAGAAAGCTGACGCTGGCATTAGCCAACGTCAGCGGTACAGCGTTTATTTCAAGGCAGCGAAGGCGCGCTCGGCGGCGTCCAGGGTCAGTTTCAGCTCGGCTTCGCCGTGAGCGATCGAAGTGAAACCGGCTTCGAAGGCGCTCGGTGCCAGGTACACACCGCCTTCGAGCATCAGGTGGAAGAAGCGGCCGAACAACGCAGCGTCGCTGGCCATCACGTCATCGAAGGTCACGATGTCGTCGGCACCGCTGAAGTACAGGCCGAACATGCCACCGGCCTGGGTGGTCACGAACGGAATACCGGCGGCGTCGGCACGCTGTTGCAGGCCGTCGAGCAGGCTGGTGGTGTAGTCGGTCAGTTCAGCGTGGAAGCCCGGGCGGCTGATCAGGCGCAGGGTGGTCAGGCCGGCGGCCATCGCCAGCGGGTTACCCGACAGGGTGCCCGCCTGGTAAACCGGGCCGAGCGGCGCGATGCGCGACATGATTTCGCGTTTGCCGCCGAAGCAGCCGACCGGCATGCCGCCACCGATGATCTTGCCGAAAGTGGTCAGGTCAGGGGTAACGCCGTAGTGAGCCTGGGCGCCGCCGAGGGCGACACGGAAGCCGGTCATCACTTCGTCGAAAATCAGCACCACACCGTGCTTGTCGCACAGGCTGCGCAGGCCTTCGAGGAAACCTGGAGCCGGCGGTACGCAGTTCATGTTGCCGGCCACTGGCTCGACGATGATGCACGCCACGTCCTGGCCGACTTCGGCGAGCATGTTTTCAACGGCGTCGATGTCGTTGAACGGCAGGGTCAGGGTGTGTTTGGCGAAGGCCGCCGGTACGCCGGCCGAGCTTGGCACGCCCTGGGTCAGCGCGCCGGAACCGGCTTTCACCAGCAGGCTGTCGGAGTGACCGTGGTAGCAGCCTTCGAACTTGATGATGCTGTCGCGACCGGTGAAACCACGGGCCAGACGGATCGCACTCATGGTCGCTTCGGTGCCGGAGCTGACCATGCGCACCATTTCCATCGACGGCACCAGGGAGCAGACCAGGTCCGCCATCTGGGTTTCCATCTCGGTCGGCGCACCGTAGGAGAGGCCGTGTTCCAGCTGCTTGCGCACTGCGTCCAGCACGTCCGGGTGGCTGTGGCCGAGGATCATCGGGCCCCAGGAGCCGACGTAATCCACATAACGCTTGTTGTCTTCGTCTGTGACGTAGGCGCCTTCGGCGTGCTTGAAGAACAGCGGCGTGCCGCCAACGCTCTTGAACGCGCGAACCGGAGAGTTCACGCCGCCGGGGATGTGCTTCTGGGCATTGGCAAACAGGGTTTCGGAACGAGACATGATCGGATTCTCGGAAGTCAGGAAATGGGCTGATTAAACAGAAAACAGTGCATTGAAGGCGCGGGCCCGGCGGGTGACTTCCGCTGTGCTGTCGGCGCCGAACAAACCGTGGACCACGGCCAGCAGATCCACACCATGGGCCACCAGCGGGGCCGCATTGTCGAGGGTGATGCCGCCAATCGCGCAGATCGGCAGATGCAGCTGCTGGCGCGCCTTGTCGAGCAATTCGAGGCTGCAGGTCGGGGCGCCCGGTTTGGTGTTGGAGTTGAAGAAGCGGCCGAAGGCGACATAGCTGGCGCCTTCCTTCGCCGCCTGTTCGGCGAGTTCGAGTTGCGCGTGGCAGGTCGAACCGATGATCGCCTTCGAACCCAGCAGGGCGCGGGTCGGCGACAGTGGGCCGTCGGTCTGGCCCAGGTGCACGCCGACGTTCAGGCGCGCCGCCAGTTCGGCGTCATCGTTGATGATCAAGTGCGTCTTGTAGCGTTCGCACAAGTCCCGCAGTGCCTCGGCTTCGCGCAGGCGACGGGCTTCGTCGCTGCTTTTGTCGCGGTATTGCAGCAGGGTGACGCCGCCTTCCAGCGCGGCCTCGACATACGACAGGAACTTGCCGGCCAGCAGCTCGCTGTCGGTAATGGCGTACAGGCCACGTAGTTTCATCAGGCAGGCCTCTTGGCGTTACGAACAGAAGTCCAGTGGCAGGCGGCGCGGCACGAACTGGCCTTTGCCCAGCTGCTCGGCATCGCGCAGGGTGCGCCATGTGTAATCCAGTGCAGTCTGTACGGCGCTGGCGAGGTTTTCACCCTGGGCCAGACGACCGGCCAAAGCGCTGGCCAGGGTGCAGCCGGAACCGTGATAACTGCCGGGCAGGCGCTGGCATTTATAGGTTTCGCGCAGGCCGTCGCGGCTGTACAGGCGATTGTGGATTTCGGTTTCGTCGCCGTGGCCGCCGGTGATCAGCAGGTGTTTGACGAACGGCAGGAGTTTTTCAGCGCACTCGTCCGCGGTGCCTTCGGGCAGTTCGGCGAGGATTCGGGCTTCGGGAAGGTTGGGGGTGGCGATGATCGACAGCGGCAGCAGGCGTTCGCGCATGGCGTAGCCGACTTCGTCCTTGCCCAGCCGTCCGCCGCCGCCGGCGCGCAGCACCGGGTCGCAGACCACCGGCAGATGCGGGTTCGCCGAGAGCAGTTCGACAACGGTGTCGACCATTTCCAGGGAACCGAGCATGCCCAGTTTGACCGCGGCGACTTCGGAATCGTTGAGCACGGCATTGGCCTGGGCCAGTACCCACTCACGGTCGAGGACGCGGAAGTCAGTGACGTTGACCGTGTCTTGCACGGTCAGGGCGGTGACGGCCGGAGCCGCATGGCAACCCTGAGCGAGCAGGGCTTCGATATCTGCCTGCAAGCCGGCGCCACCACTTGGGTCGTGGCCGGAGAGACAGAGGACAACGGGGCGAGAGCTGTAGATATTCATGGTGCGCGAGCTTACCACCAGTCGACCAGCGAGTCATGAAGCCCTGTAGCAGCTGGCGAAGCCTGCGTCCGGCTGCGCAGCAGTCGTGAAATAAGGGCGTTCATGTAAACCGCGGGCGC
>NZ_JBSVXG010000370.1:0-3726 GCF_054070595.1 Pseudomonas sp. SDO55104_S430
CAAAGGAGATGTTGAAGCCGCTGGCCCCTTCGCGAGCAAGCCCGCTCCCACAGGGATCCATGACATGCCTGGGACCTGCAACAGGCACCCGCACAGCGCTTTTCATCGCCTTCCGACCAGAAACCCGTTCCTGCCTCTTGCACAACCGGTATTATGGTATACCATCAGACGCACAGACACTCTCAAACCCCAGTACGGAGCAGCTCATGAGTTTCGAAATCCGCAAGATCGTCAGCTATGTCGAAGAAACCTTCATCGAAGGCGGCAAAGCCACCGACAAACCCGTGACCATGGTCGGGCTGGCCGTTGTGATGAAAAACCCGTGGGTCGGTGGTTTCGTCGAAGACTTGAAACCGCAGATCCGTGCCAACTGCTCCGACCTGGGCGCGATGATGGTCGAGCGTCTGACCGGCATCATCGGCGGTGCCGAGAAAATCGAGGCCTACGGCAAGGCTGCAGTGGTCGGCGCTGACGGCGAAATCGAACACGCCTCCGCCGTGATCCACACCCTGCGCTTCGGCAACCACTACCGCGAAGCGGTCAAGGCCAAGAGCTACCTGAGCTTCACCAACAAGCGCGGCGGTCCGGGCACCTCGATCCAGATCCCGATGATGCACAAGGACGACGAAGGCCTGCGTTCGCACTACATCACCCTGGAAATGCAGATCGAAGACGCCCCGCGCGCCGACGAAATCGTCGTGGTCCTGGGTTGCGCCGACGGCGGCCGTATCCACCCGCGCATCGGCAACCGTTACATCGACCTGGAAGAACTGGCCGCTGAAAAAGCCCAGTAAGACGGTCGGTCACTAAAACAAAAAGGTATGCAGGAGCGCTCCATGATTCGGCTCACCGCTGAACGTACCCCGGCTGGCACCAGTTACCTGGCGACCGGCCAAGGCCAGCCCGTGGTCTTGATCCACGGCGTGGGCCTGAATAAAGAAATGTGGGGCGGCCAGATCGTTGGCCTGGCCACGAAGTACCGCGTCATTGCCTACGACATGTTGGGCCATGGCGCCAGCCCGCGCCCGGAAAGCGGCACGCCCCTGCTCGGTTACGCCGATCAGTTGCTGGAGCTGCTCGATCACTTGCAACTGCCCAAAGCGGCGGTGATCGGTTTTTCCATGGGCGGGCTGGTGGCGCGGGCCTTTGCCCTGCACTACCCGCAACGCCTGCAAAGCCTGGTGGTGCTCAACAGCGTGTTCAACCGCACCGCGGAACAGCGCGCCGGCGTCATCGCCCGCACCGCCCAGGCCGCCGAACACGGCCCGGATGCCAACGCTGAAGCGGCGCTGTCGCGCTGGTTCAGCCGCGAATACCAGGCCGCCAACCCGGCACAGATCGAAGCACTGCGCCAGACTCTGGCGCAGAACGACCCGCAGGGTTACCTGACCACTTACGAGCTGTTCGCCACCCAGGACATGTACCGCGCCGACGACCTGGCCAGTATCCAGGCCCCGACGCTGGTCGCCACCGGTGAGCTGGACCCGGGCTCGACCCCGGAAATGGCCGAGCAACTGGCTGCGCGCATTCACGGCGCCAGGGTTGCCGTGCTCCCCGAACAGCGGCATATGATGCCCGTAGAATCGCCGCGCCTGGTCAACCAGCTGTTGCTGGAGTTTCTCGACGAGGCGCACTCCCGACCCAACCATTTGAAGGGGATCGTTGCATGACACTCGCACGTTTCCAGATGTGCATCGGCGGCGAATGGGTCGATGCCCTCTCCGGCAAGACTTTCGAAAGCCTGAACCCGGCCCTGGCCGAAGCCTGGGCTGAACTGCCCGACGCCGACGAAGCCGATGTCGAGCGCGCCGTCCAGGCTGCGCAGACCGCCTTCGACAGCCCGGCCTGGCGCGGCCTGACCGCCACCGCTCGCGGCAAATTGCTGCGTCGCCTGGGTGATCTGATCGCCGAAAACAAGGAAAAACTGGCGCAGCTGGAAAGCCGCGACAACGGCAAGCTGATCCGCGAGACCCGCGGCCAGGTCGGCTACCTGCCGGAGTTCTTCCACTACACCGCGGGTCTTGCGGACAAGCTCGAAGGCGGCACCCTGCCGTTGGACAAGCCGGACCTGTTTGCCTACACCGTGCACGAAGCCATGGGCGTGGTCGCCGCGATCATTCCGTGGAACAGCCCGCTGTACCTGACCGCCATCAAGCTGGCCCCGGCATTGGCAGCGGGCAACACCATCGTGATCAAGCCGTCCGAACACGCTTCGGCGACCATTCTGGAGCTGGCACGCCTGGCCCTGGAAGCCGGCATTCCGCCAGGCGTGGTCAACGTCGTCACCGGTTACGGCCCGAGCACCGGCGCCGCCCTCACCCGCCATCCGCTGGTGCGCAAGATCGCCTTCACCGGCGGCGCGGCCACGGCTCGCCATGTGGTGCGCAGCAGCGCCGAGAACTTCGCCAAGCTGTCGCTGGAACTGGGCGGCAAGTCGCCGAACATCATCTTCGCCGACGCCGACCTCGACAGCGCGATCAACGGCGCCATCGCCGGCATCTACGCTGCCTCCGGGCAGAGTTGCGTGTCCGGTTCGCGTCTGCTGGTGCAGGACGAGATCTACGACGAGTTCGTCGGTCGCCTGGTGGAACGCGCCCAGCGCATTCGCATTGGCAACCCGCAGGACGACAGCAGCGAAATGGGCCCGATGGCCACCGCGCAGCAGCTGGCTGTGGTGGAAGGCCTGGTGGCCGATGCCATCGCCGAAGGCGCGCGCCTGCGCATCGGCGGCAAGCGTCCTGCCGGCGTGGGCGACGGCTGGTTCTATGAGCCGACCTTGTTCGAGTGCGACCGCAACTCGATGAAGATCATGCAGGAAGAAGTCTTTGGCCCGGTGGCTTCGGTCATCCGCTTCAAGGACGAAGCCGAAGCGCTGGCGATCGCCAACGACTCGCAGTTCGGCCTCGCCGCCGGCATCTGGACCCGTGACCTGGGCCGTGCCCATCGTCTGGCCCGCGACGTGCGTTCGGGGATCATCTGGGTCAACACCTACCGCGCGGTCTCGGCCATGGCGCCGATCGGCGGCTTCAAGAACAGCGGCTATGGACGCGAAAGCGGCATCGATTCGGTGCTGGCCTACACCGAGCTGAAAACGGTGTGGATCAACCTGTCCCAGGCACCGATGCCTGATCCGTTCGTGATGCGCTAGGAGATTAGGAAAATGATCGAACCCGGCATTTACAAAGACGTCATGGGCTCATTCCCGTCCGGCGTCACGGTAGTGACTACCCTGGACCCGGACGGTGGCATCGTCGGCATCACCGCCAGCGCCTTCAGTGCGTTGTCGATCGATCCGGCGCTGGTGCTGTTCTGCCCCAACTACGCTTCCGACACCTATCCGGTATTGCGCGACAGCAAGCAGTTCGCGATTCACCTGCTGTCCGCCGACCAGACCGCCGAGGCTTACGCCTTCGCCGGTAAAGGCAAGGACAAGGCCAAGGGCATCGACTGGCACCTGAGCGATCTGGGCAACCCGATCCTGGCCAAGGCCACGGCGATCATCGAGTGCGAACTGTGGCGCGAATACGACGGCGGCGATCACGCCATCATCGTCGGCGCGGTGAAGAATCTGATCCTGCCTGCGCAGCCGGTCACGCCGATGATCTACCACAAGGGCAAGCTGGGGCCGTTGCCGGCGCTGGGCTGACAGCCTTACACAAAACCCAATGTGGGAGCGGGCTTGCTCGCGAATGCGGTGTATCAGTCGATGCAAATGTTGAATGACAC
>NZ_JBSVXG010000371.1:0-3676 GCF_054070595.1 Pseudomonas sp. SDO55104_S430
AGGTTCCGTGTGTGCAGGACCATTGTGGGAGCGAGCCTGCTCGCGATTGTGTCCTGAGTCTTAGCGATAGACCCCGTCCTTCCCATGCCCCGCCATCGCCTTGTTGCTGCGTACACTGATCATCAATCTGATATCGATCCAGTCGATCCCTTGAGCCTTTAGCTTGGGCAGTTCACGCTCCAGCACCGCCAGGGTCTGCGGATACGGATGGCCGATCATCACCGCCGAACCCTGCTTGCGGGCCAGATTGATCGCGGTCTGCAACTGGTTGTAGATCGCCGTTTCCGTGCGTTCGTCATCGAGGAACACGTCCCGCGACACACTTGCCAGATCGATCTTCTGCGCCTGTTGCGCAGCGACCGTCTGGGCGCTGGTGCGGCTGTCGACGAAAAACTTGTGGCGCCGTTGCAACTCGGCCATCAACCACGCCATGGCCGCCGGTTGCGCGGTCATTCGGCTGCCCATGTGGTTATTGATGCCGGCGGTGTAGGGCACCATTTTGAAGGCGGCATTGAGGCGTTTTTCCAGTTCTTCCTGCGGCAGTTCCGGGTGCCAGGCGAACGGGCCGGTGGCCGGGTCCATGGGCATGTGCAGGATGACGATCTTGCCGGCGCGATGGGCTTCGCGGGCGAACTCGGTGGCGTGGGGTGTGTCGGGCATGATTGCCGCGGTGACCGGGCCGGGCAGCGCCAGCACGCGACGATCCCGGGGCAGGTTCTGCCCCAGGTCATCGATGATCAGGCTCAGGTAGGCCTTGGGCTTGTGAGGCACCTGTCCGGCGGGTTCGGCGTGAACCGTACCCGCCAGACAGCACAACAGGACGAAGATGAAGCGCAAACCCATCCTCAGCGGCCGGAAGTGATGCTCAGCCCTTTGAGCAGGCTCAGGGCCTGGGCCAACTGGTAATCGTCATCCTGCGGCATTGCCTTGGCCTTGCCGCCGGAACCGGTCGGCTTGTCTTCGCCGCCGTTGCCATTGCCCAGGTGACCCTGCAGGTCGGCTTCCTTGAAGTAGTCGCCGTCCTGTTCGCTGGTGATCTTGGCCCTGCGCACTTCGATGTCCGGGACGATGCCCTGGGCCTGGATCGAACGGCCGTTCGGCGTGTAGTACAGCGCCGTGGTGATCTTCAGCGCGCGGTCGTTGTTGAGCGGCAGTACGGTTTGCACCGAGCCCTTGCCGAAGCTGTTGGTGCCCATGACCACCGCGCGTTTCTGGTCCTGCAGGGCGCCGGCGACGATTTCCGACGCCGAGGCGCTGCCGCCGTTGATCAGCACGACCATTGGCACGGCCTCGCTTTCGTCCTTGCCGGTGGCCGAGAAGCGCAGTTCGGAGTTGGCGATGCGGCCCTTGGTGTAGACGATCAGGCCTTTGGTGATGAAGTGGTCGACCACTTCCACCGCTGCCTGCAGTACGCCGCCCGGGTTGTTGCGCAGGTCGAGCACGATGCCGTTGAGCTTCTTGCCGTTTTCCTTGCGCAGCTTGGCCAGGGCCTTGGAGACCTCTTCGCCGGTCTTGACCTGGAACTGGGTGATGCGGATGTAGCCGTAACCGGACTCCAGCAACTGGCTCTTCACGCTCTTCACCTGAATGATGGCGCGGGCCAGGGTCACGTCGAACGGCGTGCCACCGTCGCGTACCAGGGTCAGGGTGATTTTCTGGCCGATCTTGCCGCGCATCTTGTCCACGGCTTCGGTCATGCTCTGGCCCCGAGTCGGCTGGCCGTTGATCTTGACGATAAAGTCACCGGCCTGAATGCCGGCCTTGGAGGCAGGAGTGTCATCGATCGGCGACACCACCTTGATGAAGCCGTCTTCGGCGCCGACTTCGATGCCCAGGCCGCCGAATTCGCCGCTGGTGCTTTCCTGCAATTCGGCGAAGTCTTCAGGGCCCAGATAGGCGGAGTGCGGATCGAGGTTGCTGAGCATGCCTTTGATAGCGTTTTCCAGCAGGGTCTTGTCATCGACCGGTTCGACATAGGCAGCCTTGATGCGGTCCATGACCTCGGCAAAGGTGCGCAGCTCTTCCAGCGGCAATGGCGCCTTGGTGGTCGCCGCAGTGCCCGCAGGCGCGGCGGCCGGGGCGGGTTGGGCAGCGAACGCCAGCGGCGCGCCGATCACCAGGGCGATCGTCAGGGCCAGCGAGGTAAGGCGGGACAAATGCAGCATGTCGAACGAACTCCTGAATTAGGCGGCACGCTTATCCTTGCGTGCGGCACCATTGCGCCGGGTCACTTGGGTGGCCCTGCTGACGAATCGCAAAATACAACGCCGGGGTGTCCTGTCCGCCGCTGTTACCGACAGTGGAGATGGATTCACCGGCTTTCACCACGTCACCCGCAGACTTGAGCAGCGTCTGGTTGTGACCGTACAAACTCAAAAAACCGTTGCCGTGGTCGAGAATCACCAGCAGCCCGGCACCGCGTAACCAGTCGGCGAACACCACGCGCCCGCCGTGCACCGCGTGTACGGCGCTGCCGGCAGAGGCGCCGATCATCACGCCGTCCCACTTGGTCCGTGCATCGTCGCCACGGGTTTCGCCGAAGCGTGCCAGCAGTCGACCATCGACAGGCCAGGGAAGTTTGCCGCGAGTAGACGCAAACGCACCGCCAAAAGTTTCGCCGGAGCTGGAAACCAGCGCGCCAGGCGTCGATCTGACCGGTTTGCGTGGGGCTTCGTCGCTGGCGTTTGCCTGCTCCTGAGCCTCACGTAAACGCTTTTTTTCGGCTTCCTGCTGGGCGATCAGCGCTTTTTGCCGCGCTTCTTCTGCCTCACGGGCCTGGCGAGCCAGGGTTTCTTCAATGGTTTTAAGGACTTTAGACAGGTCTGCCTGATCCTGCTCGCGGGCTGCCAGTTTCTGGTCGCGAGCCTTCACGTCTTCATTGAGCTTGGCCAGGGCTTGCTGGCGCTCTTCGCGGACTTTATCGAGTTCGCTGCGCTGGGAATCGAGGTTGCCTTGCTGCACCAGCAGTTGGGCCTGCTGCCTGGCGATGTCCTGTTCGACATTGGCCAGCTGGCGCAGGGTTTCGTTGAATTTCTTCAACTGCTCCATGCGAGCCTGGCTGAGGTAGTCGTAATAGGTGAGGGTGCGGGCGAATTTCTCGGGGTTCTGCTGATTGAGCAGCAGCTTGAGGTATTCCTGGCGGCCGTTCTGGTAGGCGGCCCGGGCCTGGATGGCGATCAGTTGTTGCTGTTCAGTGCGCGCGCTCTGGAGTTTTTTTTTCTCCGCATCGAGCCGCTGCAGCTCGGATTCGCTCTTCTTGAGCTCTTTTTGCAGGGCTTCGACCTGCTTCTCGAGCTTGCCCATCTCGGTTTCGGTGCCCTTGAGGTCTTTCTGCACGCCGGATTTTTCTTCCTGCAGCTTGCCCAGCAGTTTCTTCAGCTCGGCGATGTCCTGGCGCGTGGCTTCCAACTGCTGTTGGGTTTGCGCGCGCTCGTCCGCAAAGGCCGGTTGGAGCAGGCAAGTCAGAGCAAGGGCTATCAGGACGCGAAGCATAGAGGCGGGCAGCACCAGGGATGAGGACGGCCTAGTATGCCCGCGCCACGCTGCAAAAAAAACGCCCAAATGGGGCTGTGTGATAACTGGCCCGGGATGCCGGGGTAATTAATCTTCAAAACCACCACAAACCAATGTGGGAGCGGGCTTGCTCGCGAAAGCGGTGTGTCAGTCGCAATCTGCA
>NZ_JBSVXG010000372.1:0-3553 GCF_054070595.1 Pseudomonas sp. SDO55104_S430
CCTGATGCCCAGCGGTGTCTGGGCTACCATCGCGGGCAAGCCACGCTCCCACAGGGATCGCGGGGTATCAGATACCAATGGCAATCTCGCTGGCAGAAAACCAGGGCGAAAAAAAGCCCGCAGTGTGAGCGGGCGAAAGACCAAAGAAGCTATATGCGCAGGTCGCTTCAAGGTAGAGGAAGCTGCTTGGGGGATCAGCTTCCCCGGTACGTGGAATAACTGTACGGCGAGATCAGCAGTGGCACGTGATAGTGATCCTGCTGTGCCGAGATGCCGAAACGCAGCACCACCACATCCAGGAACGCCGGCTCCGGCAGCTGGACGCCACGGGCGCGGTAGTAGTCGCCGGCATGGAACTGAACCTGATAAACCCCGGTGCGGTAGTCATCGCCCTGCAACAGCGGCGAATCGACACGACCATCGCTGTTGGTGACCGCGCTGGCGACCAATTCCAGCTGCGAACCCTCGACGCGGTACAACTCGACCTTGATCGAGCTGCCCGGGCAACCATGTGCAGCGTCCAAAACGTGTGTAGTCAAACGTCCCATTGATTCTGCGCGCCTGCCTGCATCGAGCAGCCAGACCTCGCGCCTCCCGAAGTCAGTTGAAAAGGAGACCGCACCGTTTCGGAGCCCGAAATGCTGCGGCGATGGATTGATTAAGACACTTTTCAAAAAAATTGTACACAATAAAAACGACATATTTACCAACGGCAGCGCCAACCACCGTTTTCCCGGCGGTTTTCCGGCGAAGTGCGCACTGGCCAAGCCCTGTAACCGCAAGCTAGGCGGACAGGCAGATTTCTTGCAGACTCCCCCTCCTATCACCGGAAGATGACCGTTAGCGAAAAATGCAAAAATTCAGGCTTACAAAGTGAATATAAAGTTGTATACAATCAGCCCATCGTTGTGACGCCAGCCTGACTTCTCATTCGCGGGCACGCCACACCACCTGTCAACACGAATAAGAAGGAAGACTGCAGTGAGCGCTGACTACCCACGCGACCTGACCGGTTACGGCAGTAACCCTCCGCACCCACACTGGCCGGGCAACGCCCGCATCGCCCTGTCTTTCGTACTCAATTACGAAGAAGGTGGCGAGCGCAACATCCTGCACGGCGATAAAGAATCCGAAGCCTTCCTCTCCGAAATGGTTGCCGCACAGCCGCTGCAAGGCGCGCGCAACATGAGCATGGAATCGCTCTACGAGTATGGCAGCCGCGCCGGCGTCTGGCGGATCCTCAAGCTGTTCAAGGAATTCGACATCCCGCTGACCATCTTCGCCGTGGCCATGGCCGCCCAGCGTCACCCGGACGTGATCCGCGCCATGGTCGATGCCGGCCACGAGATCTGCAGCCACGGCTATCGCTGGATCGACTACCAGTACATGGATGAAACCCAGGAACGCGAGCACATGCTCGAAGCGATCCGCATCCTCACCGAAATCACCGGCGAGCGCCCACTGGGCTGGTACACCGGTCGCACCGGCCCGAACACCCGTCGCCTGGTGATGGAAGAAGGCGGTTTCCTCTACGACAGCGACACCTACGACGACGACCTGCCCTACTGGGAACCGAACAACCCGACCGGCAAGCCGCACCTGGTGATCCCGTACACCCTGGACACCAACGACATGCGCTTCACCCAGGTCCAGGGTTTCAACAAGGGCGACGACTTCTACGAATACCTCAAGGACGCGTTCGACGTGCTCTACGCCGAAGGCGCAGAAGCGCCGAAAATGCTGTCGATCGGCCTGCACTGCCGTCTGGTTGGCCGTCCGGCGCGTCTGGCTTCGCTCAAGCGCTTTATCGAATACGCTAAAAGTCATGAACAGGTGTGGTTCAGCCGTCGCGTCGATATCGCGCGTCACTGGCACGAAACCCACCCGTACCAAGGGGCTGCCAAATGAGCACCTTCCAAACCGTCAAACCTTCGAGCCTGAGCCGCGACGCCTTTGTCACCGCTTTCGCCGACATCTACGAACATTCGCCATGGGTGGCCGAAAAGGCCTTCGACCTGGGCCAGGACGCGTCGATCGACCAGATCGAAACCCTGCACCAGCGCATGAGCGACATCCTGTTGAGCGCCGATCACGCCAGCCAACTGGCATTGATCAACGCTCACCCGGACCTGGCCGGCAAAGCTGCCGTCCAGGGCCAACTGACCGAAGCCAGCACCAATGAACAGGCTGGCGCCGGTATTCACCAATGCACGGCCGAAGAGTTCCAGCGCTTCACCGAGCTGAACGACGCCTACAAAGCCAAGTTCAAGTTTCCCTTCATCATGGCGGTAAAAGGCAGCAACCGGCATCAGATCCTCGCAGCGTTCGAAACGCGCATTCACAATTCGGTCGATACCGAATTCAAATGCGCGCTGGCGGAGATCAACAAGATCGCCCTGTTCCGTTTACTGACCCTATAGCGAGCCTGGCCCGAGCGGATTCAAGAACGCCGAAACCGCCCAGGGCCCTGCAAGCATCCCAAGCCACTTATTTAAAGGCAGACAAGAAGAATGAAAGCTTACGCCGTACCTTTCGAGAAGTTCGTCAACCTGGCCGACGCCCGCCTGGGCACCAAAATCATCTCGGTCACCGATGACTGGTTCGCAGACGCCAACCGTCTGTTCCAACCGACCCCGGCCGTATGGAAGGAGGGCGTGTTCGATGATAACGGCAAGTGGATGGATGGCTGGGAGTCGCGCCGCAAGCGCTTCGAAGGCTATGACAGCGCCGTGATCCGCCTGGGCGTGCCCGGCTCGATCAAGGGCGTGGACATCGACACTTCATTCTTCACCGGCAACTTCCCGCCATCGGCGTCCCTGGAAGCATGCTTCCTGGCCGAAGGCGAGCCGAACGAAAACACCCAGTGGGTTGAAGTGCTGTCGGCCGTCGAGCTGCAAGGCAACAGCCACCACTACCACGAGATCAACAACGACCAGGCCTTCAGCCACCTGCGCTTCAACATCTACCCGGATGGCGGCGTGGCCCGTCTGCGTGTGTACGGCGTACCGTTCCGCGACTGGTCGGCCATCGGCGACAACGAACAGGTCGACCTGGCCGCTGCCCTGAATGGTGGTCGCGCGCTAGCTTGCTCCGACGAGCACTTCGGTCGCATGAGCAACATCCTCAACCCGGGCCGTGGCATCAACATGGGCGACGGCTGGGAAACCGCGCGTCGTCGTACTCCTGGCAATGACTGGGTGATCGTCGCCCTGGGCCATGCCGGTGAAGTCGAGAAAGTCATCGTCGACACCCTGCACTTCAAGGGCAACTACCCGGACAGCTGCTCGATCCAGGGCGCCTTCGTCAAAGGCGGTACCGACAGCCAGATCGAAACCCAGTCGCTGTTCTGGCGCGAACTGCTGCCAAGCCAGAAGCTGGAAATGCACGCCGAACACACCTTCGCCGAGCAGATCAAGGCCCTGGGCCCGATCACCCACATCCGCCTGAACGTGTTCCCGGATGGTGGCGTGAGTCGCCTGCGTGTTCTGGGCAAAGTAGCGAAGTAAGCAGCGCGCCCTTCGCGGGCAAGCCTCGCTCCTACAGGTATCACCGT
>NZ_JBSVXG010000373.1:0-3435 GCF_054070595.1 Pseudomonas sp. SDO55104_S430
CGGCAGAGATGTTGAATGTGGGTCCGCCATCGCGGGCAAGCCCGCTCCCACAATGAATTGCATCAGATTTGAGGTTACGGGCAAAAAAATGCCGCTCGGGTGAGCGGCATTTTTTCTGACTGGAAAGGTTACTCCGCAGCCACGGCATTCTTAGCCAGGATCGCGTTCGCCAGTTCCATGTCCGTAGCCTGCAGCCCAGGATTATCGGCGCGGACTTTCTGCATCGCCGCTTCCAGATACGGACCGCGAATGCCGCCATCGCTGGCGACGAAGCTGCTGGCATCGTCCTGGGCGGCGATGATCAGTTTGTGGTCCTTGAACGTCAGGTAGGTCGAGCCGGTGGTTGCGCCGGAGGAAATGACGTTACGCCAGAAACTGTCAGCCATCGCCGAACCGACAGGCAGGGACAGCAGGGCGACGGTGGCGACAGCAAGTTTGAAACGCATGATGGGGTGACTCCACTGTTTGATCTACGCAGTTGGATTGTCGTCCCCTGACCGAGTTCCATGCGCTCACATCTACTTCTGCTCACTCTGCGGCGTAACCCGCAGCACCTCTTCGACCGTGGTCAGACCCGCCGCCACTTTCTGCGCGCCGGACAGCCGCAGGCTGCGCATCCCTTCCTTGAACGCCTGGCGCCGTACCGCCATCAGATCGGTATCAGGGTTGATCAGGGCTTTCACGCCGTCGGTCAATTGCATGATTTCGTAGACCCCGGCGCGACCGTGATAGCCGGTGTCGCGACACTCCAGGCAACCGATGGCTCGTTGCGCATTGGTGGGCAGTGGCGCCTGCCAAGGCCGGGTCAGGGTTTGCCAGTCTTCTTCGCCCAGGGTTTGCGGTGCCTTGCAGTGCGGGCACAGGGTTCGTACCAGACGCTGGGCCATGACGCCCAGCACCGTGGCCTTGATCAGGTAATGCGGCACGCCCAGTTCCAGCAGGCGGCTGATGGCGCTCGGCGCGTCGTTGGTGTGCAGCGTCGACAGCACCAGGTGGCCGGTGAGCGCGGCCTGGATCGCCATCTCCGCGGTTTCGAGGTCGCGGATCTCGCCGATCATGATGATGTCCGGGTCTTGGCGCATCAGCGCGCGCACCCCGGAGGCGAAAGTCAGGTCGATGTTGTGCTGGACCTGCATCTGATTGAACGCCGGCTCGACCATCTCGATCGGGTCTTCGATGGTGCAGAGGTTGACCTCCGGCGTCGCCAGTTTCTTCAGCGTGGTGTAGAGCGTGGTGGTCTTGCCGGAACCGGTGGGCCCGGTGACGAGAATGATGCCGTTCGGCTGACGGGTCATGTCCTGCCAGCGGCGCAGGTCGTCGGCGGAAAAGCCGAGCTGGTCGAAATCCTTGAGCAGTACCTCGGGGTCGAAAATCCGCATGACCATTTTTTCGCCAAAGGCGGTGGGCAGGGTCGACAGTCGCAGTTCCACTTCGCCGCCGTCCGGGGTCTTGGTCTTGACCCGGCCGTCCTGGGGTTTGCGTTTCTCCGCGACGTTCATCCGGCCGAGGGTTTTCAGGCGGCTGACGATGGCCATGCTGACCTGCGGCGGAAACTGGTAGACGTTGTGCAACACGCCGTCGATGCGAAATCGCACCGTGCCCTGTTCGCGCCGGGGTTCGATGTGAATATCGCTGGCGCGCTGCTGGAAGGCGTACTGGAACAGCCAGTCGACGATGTTGACGATGTGCGCGTCGTTGGCATCCGGCTCCTGGTCGCTGGCGCCGAGGTTGAGCAACTGTTCGAAGTTGCCCAGGGTGTTGACCTGTTGCTCGCCGTTGCTGGCGCCGGTGACCGATTTGGCCAGGCGGAAAAACTCCACGCTGAAACGCTGGATATCCACCGGGTTGGCCACCACCCGCTTGATCGGCAGCTTCAACACATGGGTCAGGTCGGCTTCCCAGCTGCTGACGTAGGGCTGGGCGCTGGCGACGGTCACTGCGTCGCGGTCGATGGACACCGCGAGAATCTTGTGACGCTGGGCGAAGGCGTAGGACATCAGCGGCATGACGGCCGCCACGTTGATTTTCAGCGGGTCGATGCGCAGGTAAGGCTGGCCCGCCTGCTGGGACAGCCACAGGGTCAGGTTTTCCAGATCGTGGTGTTTGCCGGGGCGGCTGAGGTCGTCCAGTTGCTGGCTGGCGATGAACTCCAGAGGATGCATCTGGCCATGGGCGGCGTGACGGCGACGGGCATTGAGCGCGTGCTCGGCCGAGTCCTGGCTGATGTAGCCCTGGGCGACCAGTTCACGCAGTACATCATTGAGATCCAGCCAGCGGTCCTGAAAGGCGAGTTGAACGGACATGCGGGCTCCTTTTGAACACAAGTGCGCAAAGGATAGTCGTGGCCCAACAGACCGTTGGGCCACTACCCGACGAAGCCGTATCGATTTCTTTCAGGCGGTGGCCTGGGCCGCTTCTACCCACGGGGCGTCGGCGGTTTGCAGATCCACCGAGCAGACGCTGATCAGGTTACGCAGTTTTTCCGCAATCACCTGGGCGCGATGCCAGCTCAACCCGTCGATCACCACCTCGATACTCAGGCTGTCAGCCTCGCGCTGCACGTTCACTTGCTGCGGCGTCAGGAACTGCAAGGCGAACAGGTTGAGCGCACGGCACAGCAGGTCGGGTTCGGCGTCGGCCAGCAATTGATAGCGAACACGGCAGTGCGCGTTGCCGGCGTTCCAGACGTCGGCGCGGACGGGCAGGGTGTTTACGGCTTCCAGGTGAGGCATGGTCGTTCTCCAAAATCGCTGGAGAAATATTTACATTCGGTGGCGGGTATTTCTTATCTAAGATGAGCGTTATTGCATCGGTTGCGAATCGATCAATTCCTGAATTAATAATTTGAAGGTTTTTTTATGCAGAGCGAGCTGGACAGTTACGACCGCAGGATCCTGGCGTTGCTGCAGGAGGACGCCTCGCTCTCCAGCGCGCAAATCGCCGAACAGGTGGGGTTGTCGCAGTCGCCATGCTGGCGACGGATTCAGCGGATGAAAGAGGAGGGGATCATCCGCGCTCAGGTGACCTTGCTCGACCGCAAGAAAATCGGCCTGAACACGCAGATCTTCGCCCAGGTCAAACTCAACGCCCACGGACGCTCGAACTTCACCGAATTCACCGAAGCGATTCGCGGCTTTCCGGAAGTGCTGGAGTGTTATGTGCTGATGGGGGCGGTGGATTTCATGCTGCGGATCGTGGCCGCGGACATCGAGGCCTATGAGCGATTCTTCTTCGAGAAGCTGTCGCTGGTGCCGGGGATTCAGGAGGTGAACTCGATTGTGGCGTTGTCGGAGATCAAGTCGACGACCAGTTTGCCGGTGATGCGCTGAGGTTTTGAAGGTCCGCTTTTGTGATGAAGGGCCTTTGTGATGAGTGGCTTTTGTGGCGAGGGGGCTTGCCCCCGTTGGACTGCGCAGCAGTCCCATCTTTTGGGGC
>NZ_JBSVXG010000374.1:0-3434 GCF_054070595.1 Pseudomonas sp. SDO55104_S430
CCGTTGGACTGCGCAGCAGTCCCATCTTTTGGGGCCGCTTCGCAGCCCAGCGGGGGCAAGCCCCCTCGCCACAATGATCTCATCGCCAATTTGGGCCTTGCCCCGGTTGGATCATCAAATGTTATCCGGCGTCCGCGCCTTCTCCCGCGCCTGTTCGCGGGTGACCAATCCCCGGTTCACCAGGTCCTTCAGGCCCATATCCAGCGTCTGCATCCCCAGCGACCCGCCCGACTGAATCGATGAATACATCTGCGCCACCTTGTCCTCGCGGATCAGGTTACGGATCGCCGATGTGCCGAGCATGATCTCGTGGGCCGCAACCCGCCCGCCGCCGATTTTCTTCACCAGCGTCTGCGATACCACCGCCAGCAGCGATTCTGAAAGCATCGAGCGCACCATGGACTTTTCGTCCCCCGGAAACACGTCGACGATCCGGTCGATGGTTTTCGCCGCCGATGTCGTGTGCAGCGTGCCGAACACCAGGTGCCCGGTTTCGGCAGCTGTCAGCGCCAGGCGAATGGTTTCAAGGTCACGCATCTCGCCCACCAGAATCACGTCCGGGTCTTCACGCAGGGCCGAACGCAAGGCGGTGGCGAAACTGCGGGTATCGCGGTGGACTTCACGCTGATTGATCAGGCATTTGCGCGATTCGTGGACGAACTCGATCGGGTCTTCGATGGTGAGGATGTGGTGATGGCGATGGTTGTTCAGGTAATCGATCATCGCCGCCAGGGTGGTGGACTTACCGGAGCCAGTCGGCCCGGTCACCAGCACCAGGCCACGGGGCGCGTCAGTCATCTTGCGGAACACGTCGCCCATGCCCAAATCGTCCATGCTCAGGATCTTCGACGGGATGGTACGGAACACCGCGCCGGCACCGCGGCTTTGGTTGAAGGCATTGACCCGGAAACGCGCCACGCCGGGCACGTCGAAGGAAAAATCGGTTTCCAGGTTCTTTTCGAAATCCACGCGCTGGGTGTCGTTCATGATGTCGTAGATCAGCGCCTGCACTTCCTTGTGATCCAGCGCCGGCAGGTTGATGCGCCGCACATCGCCGTCCACGCGGATCATCGGCGGCAGGCCGGCGGACAGGTGCAAGTCGGAAGCGCCCTGCTTGGCGCTGAACGCCAACAGCTCAGTGATATCCATAACACCTCTCGTTCCAGAAGCCCCAATCCAGAAGCTCTCAATTCCAGTAGAATGCCGCCAACCTCAGACCCGCTGGCGCCTCTTGAATGTCCACCATAGCAGACAACATTGAACTGGTTAGTTCGCGCATCCGCGCCGCCGCCCTCGCCGCCAACCGTGATGAACACAACGTACAGCTGCTGGCCGTGAGCAAGACCAAGCCCGCGCAGGACCTGCGTGAAGCCTATGCCGCCGGCCTGCGCGACTTCGGCGAAAACTATCTGCAAGAAGCCCTGAGCAAGCAGCTGGAACTGGCCGACCTGCCCTTGATCTGGCACTTCATCGGCCCCATTCAGTCGAACAAGACTCGCGCAATCGCCGAGCACTTCGCCTGGGTGCACTCCGTGGATCGTCTGAAAATCGCACAACGCCTTTCCGAGCAACGCCCCGCCGATCTGCCCCCTTTGAACATCTGCATCCAGGTCAATGTCAGCGGTGAAGCCAGCAAATCCGGCTGCACCCCGGCCGACCTGCCGGCCCTGGCCAACGCCATCAACGCCCTGCCGCGTCTCAAACTGCGCGGGCTGATGGCCATTCCCGAGCCGACGGACGACCGCGCCGAACAGGATGCCGCCTTCGCTGCCGTACAAAGTTTGCAAGCCAGCCTGAATCTGCCACTCGACACACTTTCCATGGGCATGAGCCACGACCTCGAGTCGGCCATTGCCCAGGGCGCGACCTGGGTTCGTATCGGTACGGCCCTGTTCGGCGCTCGCGACTACGGTCACCCGTGACCCCATTTATAAGGACCTGACATGAGCAAGACGCGTATTGCCTTTATCGGTGCCGGCAACATGGCCGCCAGCCTGATCGGCGGCCTGCGGGCCAAGGGCCTGGACGCCGCGCAGATCCGCGCCAGCGATCCGGGTGAAGAAACCCGCGCCCGCGTGAGCGCCGAGCACGGTATCGAAGTGTTCGCCGACAACGCCCAGGCCATTCAAGACGCCGACGTGGTGGTACTGGCGGTCAAGCCGCAGGCGATGAAGACCGTCTGCGAAGCCATTCGCCCAAGCCTGACGCCAGGCCAGCTGGTGGTTTCCATAGCCGCCGGCATCACCTGCGCCAGCATGAACAGCTGGCTCGGCGCCCAGCCGATCGTGCGCTGCATGCCCAACACTCCTGCGCTGCTGCGCCAGGGCGTTAGCGGTCTGTTCGCCACCGCCCAGGTGAGCGCCGAACAGCGCCAGCAAGCCCAGGAACTGCTGTCGGCCGTGGGCATCGCCCTGTGGCTGGACGAGGAGCAGCAACTGGACGCGGTGACCGCAGTGTCCGGTTCCGGCCCTGCCTACTTCTTCCTGCTGATCGAAGCCATGACCGCTGCCGGCGTGAAACTCGGCCTGCCAGCGGACATTGCCGCGCAACTGACCCTGCAGACCGCTCTGGGCGCCGCGCACATGGCGGTTTCCAGCGATGTCGACGCAGCCGAACTGCGTCGCCGCGTGACCTCGCCAGCAGGCACCACGGAAGCGGCCATCAAATCGTTCCAGGCTGACGGCTTTGAAGCTCTGGTGGAAAAAGCACTGGGCGCCGCCGCACACCGTTCCGCCGAGATGGCTGAGCAACTCGGCCGCTAATCAGCTCTTAAAAAGGAATCAATAATGCTCGGACTCAATGACGCTGCCATTTTCGTGATTCAAACCCTGGGCAGCCTGTATCTGCTGATCGTGCTGTTGCGCTTTATCCTGCAACTGGTGCGGGCGAACTTCTACAACCCGCTCTGCCAATTCATCGTGCGCGCCACGCAACCCTTGCTCAAACCTCTGCGCCGGGTGATCCCGAGCATGTTCGGTCTGGACATGTCGTCGCTGGTGCTGGCCCTGCTGGTGCAGATGGCGCTGTTCGCCGTGATCCTGCTGTTGCAGGGTTACGAAGTGAACGCGCTGTTCCTGGTGCCATGGGCGCTGATCGGCATCTTCGCGCTGTTCCTGAAGATCCTGTTCTGGGCAATGATCATCAGCGTGATCCTGTCCTGGGTCGCTCCTGGCAGCCACAACCCTGGCGCAGAGCTGGTGCAGCAGATCACCGAACCAGTTCTGGCGCCGTTCCGCCGGATCATCCCGAACCTGGGCGGCCTCGACATCTCGCCGATCTTCGCCTTCATCGCGCTGCAACTGCTGCAAAGCTGGCTGATCCCGCGCCTGGCGATGTACGCGCTGATGCCGCGTGAGCTGTTTGGCCTGATCTAGGATTCAGACCGCGTCATCGTTCTTCGCGGGCAAGCCTCGCTCCTACAGGTCCCCACTGAC
>NZ_JBSVXG010000375.1:0-3425 GCF_054070595.1 Pseudomonas sp. SDO55104_S430
GTGTCAGCCAATGAATATGTTGCCTGACACTCCGCTTTCGCGAGCAAGCCCGCTCCCACATTTGGATAGGTGCTGTTTTGGAGGATGTGTTCGATCAGTTGACCACACCAATCACCCCCTCCCCCTGCAACTGCCGCAACAACGCCGCACCATTTTCCATGAACTCCGCCGACCCGGCACTCCCCGCCTCCTCTGCCAACCCTTGCAACTGCCCCTGCCCGCTAACCCCGGGAAACTCCTCGATCCGCTGCAACAGCCGCCACGCCAGCGGCGTCAGGGCGGAGAACTTCACGCTCCAATCTTCAGCTCGGCGTACCAGCAGCAAGGTCGGCTGGTCCGGCGCCGCGTCCGGCTGATAATCCGGCCCCACCAACTGCACCGGCCAGCTGTACGCCAGCGGCCAGGCCAGGGGCGATATCTGCAACGGGTGAGCGAGCAACGAATCCCCATCACCCAGCGCCAGCGGCTCGGCTTCGGACTGCTGCAACGCCATTTCCACCCATTCGTAGTGCGCCAGTTCGACCATGAACGCTGGCCACGAACCGTCAGACAGCGCCGCGGGTTCCGAGGCGAGAAACTCGACGAATTCCTCGGCGATTTCACCGAATTTCGGCGTGTGGGCGCGGTAGTCCCGCAGGAAGATCCGCACCAGCGCTCGCCAGCGTTTGTCGCCGAGAATCCGCACCAGCACCGGGAAGGTGCCGCTGATCAGGGTCGACAGGTTGGCAAAGACCAGGTCGCGATAGACCTGGGCGCGTTTGGGGTCCATTTCCGGCGGTGGCGCGCAATGCTCGGGATCGCGCAGGTACAGGCCCATGTTGCTCTGTTGCTCATGCAGCGAACGGTTTGCCACGGTTCACCTCCTGGATCTGAAGGCGGCGAATGGTCTGCAACTCGGCGACCAGTTCGGAAAACACCGGGAAGTTGAAATCCCGCTCGAGCAAGGTCGGTTGCGCGCCGAACCGGGCGTAGGCTTCGCTCAGCAGCGACCACACCGCCGGTTTCACCGATGCGCCATGGGTGTCGATTTTCAGGGTGTCGGACTCATCGAAGTGCCCGGCGATGTGCATGGCCACCACCCGATCCGCATCGATGCCGGCCAGGAAAGTGCGCGGATCGAAGCCATGGTTGATCGAGTTGACGAAGACGTTATTGACGTCCAGCAACAGGTCGCAATCGGCTTCGCGCAGCACGGCGTTGGTGAAGCTCACCTCGTCCATGTCCTGCTGCGGCGCGGCGTAGTAGGAGACGTTTTCCACCGCCAGGCGCCGGCCCAGAATGTCCTGGGCCTGGCGGATGCGCGCGGCGACGTGGTGCACTGCCTCTTCGGTAAAGGGCAACGGCAACAGGTCGTAGAGATGACCGTCATCGCTGCAGTAGCTCAGGTGCTCGCTGTACAACGGCACCTTGTAGTGATCGAGGAAAACCCGCACTTCCTGCAGGAACCCGACATCCAGCGGCGACGGTCCACCGAGAGACAGCGACAGACCGTGACAGGACAACGGATAGCGTTCGGCCAGCGCACGCAAGGCTGCACCATGGGCACCGCCGATGCCGATCCAGTTCTCCGGTGCGACTTCCAGGAAATCGAAATGGCCGACCGGGGCGGCCTGGAGGTCTTTCATTAAACCGCGACGCAAGCCGAGCCCGGCGCTGGCCTTGGCTGATGTGATGGGGGTCTGCATGGTGTCGATCTCTCGGGTGGTCAGTACACGAACACAGTTAATCGCGCTGATGTATCGAGGCTGTGTGGCGGGCTGACGGAAAACCGCGGGACTTGTATCGCCGGCGGGTCTGTACACACTGCGGTACAAACCCGCCGGTACGACTTACGCCAAGTCGTACTTCTCGCGCACCAGATGGCCGATGCCCATGCGGTCCAGAACGTTCATCGGGCACAGGAAGGTCACGCGCACGGTGCCCGGCAGGCGGCTGATGTCGATGGAGCCGGTGATGGTCGCGCGGTTGAGTACCTCGTCATACGGCAGGCCGGTGACATTGGCGGCGCGCTGCAGGCCGTTCTCCACCGCCAGGTTGAGGTTTTCCCCGCTGCCGATGAAGGTGATCGGACCGCTCTGCTCGATTTCCTGCTGGCCCCAACGCTCGGCCAGTGCGCGGACGTTGGCCCGCTGCTCGGCGTTCATCGGCCGCGCCATGGGCGGCAGGTCGTCGAGGTTTTGCAGGAGGATCGGGCCTTCCAGGGTCAGGTTTTTCACTACTTCCACAGAAACTTCGGTTTCCCCGGAGCAATCGGTGGCGTGTCCGGCGATCTCGCCGTTGCCTTGCTGGGCGTGCATATCACCCATGTACACCCCGGCCCCCTGCACTTTCACCGGGCAGATAAGCACGCAGCCCTCGCGGATCGAGTTGGTGTCCATGTGGCCGTCGGTCTTGGCCGCGTGCAGCTCTTCGCGGGTCATGCCGAAACGGTGCGGGGCGTTGATCAGGTACTGGCCGAAATCGGCGCAGTTGTGCGAATCGGGCAGGTCACGGGACGGCATGGTGCCGATGTTGCCGAGAAACGGCCGCATGTGCGCGGCGACGCCCGGAATGTCGGCGCGGGCCAGGGACAGAATCGAGTGCTGGGCTGCGAATTCCGGCAGTGCCGACATTTCGGAAGCCTTGCCGGCGAGCTGGTTGGCGATGTCTTGATTGACCGTCAGGCTGACCTGGTTCTGCGCATCGAACACGATCACATAGCCATGGCTGAAGCGGAACGCGCTGACTTCAGCGTTGCAGTTATTGCAGCGAATCGAATCCTCGCCGATGCCTTCGACATGGCTGGCCGGGTGCTCGGTGCCGCACTTGGCGCAGAACTTGGACACGAACGGATCGCCGTTGTAGCGCCCTTCGACGAAGGACATGACCCCGGACGACGTGGCCAGCGAGGTGACGCGCATGCTTTTGATCTTGATCGCCACGGCATCGCCGACTTCAGCGCCGGCAATGGCCACCGGTTGCGTCACTTCATGGCCGCCCTCGAACGCCGGGGTGATCATCGGCCCCCAGCAGCCCGGCGGCGTGCCGGTGATCAGGGTGCCGCCATCGGCCAAGGGGCCGAGCATCGGCTGGCTCGGGCCGATGATGCCGTGGGTGTAATGGTCTACACGCAGGTGATCGACAGGCGTGGCGGTGAGGGTGGAATCAGGAGCAGACGTTGTCATTGTGGTCCCCTATGGAATCAGGAGCGAACGGCCACCGGCTGGGGCGGCCCGGGAAGGGTCAAACAGCCTGCACAGTTCAGCGCAGGTTTGTATCTGCTCTGTGTTCGGGGGTGGTGGGGAATTGCGGGGGACTGTATCGGGGGGCGGTATAGATACATTGCGATACATGCAAATCCCTCTGCCGACCACCATCCCTGTGGGAGCGGGCTTGCCCGCGATGGCGGTGTGTCCGTCAACATTTTCATCTGCTGGTGGACCGCA
>NZ_JBSVXG010000376.1:0-3385 GCF_054070595.1 Pseudomonas sp. SDO55104_S430
ACAGCCATTTCACTGATCCACCGCATTCGCGAGCAAGCCCGCTCCCACATGTAAAACGGAGGCAATTCGACCTGGAGCGCCGCGAAACCGTCCGGTCATGGCATAATCCGTCACCTTTTTTCTCCAGCACCTGTAAAGGGGGCGATTCCTTGACCGTTTCAAGCAAAACGTTGCACCTTTTCGGCATCAAAGCCTGCGACACCATGAAGAAGGCGCGCACCTGGCTCGATGAACACGCTGTCAGCTATGACTTTCATGATTACAAAGCGGTCGGCATCGACCGCGAACACCTGACCCAATGGTGCAACGAGCACGGCTGGGAAACGGTGTTGAACCGTGCAGGCACGACCTTTCGCAAGCTCGACGACGAACGCAAAGCCGATCTCGACCAGTCGAAAGCCATCGAACTGATGCTCGCGCAACCCTCGATGATCAAGCGCCCGGTGCTCGATCTCGGTGACCGAACCCTGATTGGCTTCAAGCCAGATATCTACGCGGCCGCGCTCAAGTAAGCAGCCCGTTTCAATTTTTAGAGGTATCAACATGTCCACTACTCTGTTCAGCCTGGCCTTCGGTGTCGGCACTCAAAACCGTCAAGGCGCATGGCTGGAAGTGTTCTACGCACAGCCACTGCTTAACCCTTCGGCCGAACTGGTCGCCGCCATTGCCCCGATCCTGGGCTACAGCGAAGGCAACCAGGCCATCACATTCACCAACACTCAGGCTGCGCAACTGGCTGAAGTGGTCAAAGGCGTCGACGCTGCCCAGGCTGCCCTGCTGACCCGTCTGGCCGAGAGCCACAAGCCGCTGGTCGCCACCCTGCTGGCCGAAGACGCCCAGCTGTCGTCGACCCCTGAGGCGTACCTCAAGCTGCACCTGCTGTCCCACCGTCTGGTCAAGCCGCACGGCCTGAACCTGGCCGGCATCTTCCCGCTGCTGCCGAACGTGGCCTGGACCAGCCAGGGCGCGGTAGACCTGAGCGAACTGGCCGAACTGCAACTCGAAGCCCGCCTGCGCGGTGACCTGCTGGAAGTCTTCTCGGTGGACAAGTTCCCGAAAATGACCGACTACGTGGTTCCGGCCGGCGTGCGTATCGCTGATGCGGCACGGCTGCGCCTGGGCGCCTACGTGGGCGAAGGCACTACCGTGATGCACGAAGGTTTCATCAACTTCAACGCCGGCACCGAAGGCCCGGGCATGATCGAAGGCCGCGTTTCGGCGGGCGTCTTCGTCGGCAAGGGTTCGGACCTGGGCGGCGGCTGCTCGACCATGGGCACCCTGTCGGGCGGCGGCAACATCGTGATCAAGGTCGGCGAAGGCTGCCTGATCGGCGCCAACGCCGGTATCGGCATCCCGCTGGGCGACCGCAACACCGTTGAATCGGGCCTGTACGTGACCGCTGGCACCAAAGTGGCGCTGCTGGACGAGAACAACCAGCTGGTCAAAGTGGTCAAGGCTCGCGAACTGGCCGGTCAGACCGACCTGCTGTTCCGCCGCAATTCGGAAACCGGCGCCGTGGAATGCAAGACCCACAAGTCGGCCATCGAACTGAACGAAGCGCTGCACGCTCACAACTAAGCGTCACGCGATCACCGCCGTACCTGTAGGAGCGAGCATGCTCGCGATGGATTCAAGAACACCGCTGGCATCCAGACTGCCAGCGTTATCGTTAACGACCATCGCGAGCATGCTCGCTCCTACAGTACAGGGTGATGCGCACACCCGGCAGGGCTGCATAGCATGATGATTCTCTCCCCCTGGCGCGCCGACTTTCCGGCCATCGCCGCGCTGCAACGGCAAGCCCAGACCTATCTGGACAACGCCGCCACCACGCAAAAACCCCAAGCCCTGCTCGACGCCCTGGCGCATTACTACGCCAATGGCGCCGCCAACGTGCATCGCGCGCAACACCTGCCCGGCGCCCACGCCACCCAGGCGTTCGAAGACAGCCGGCGCAAGGCCGCGCAATGGCTCAATGCCGGTGATTGCGGGCAAATCATCTTTACCCACGGCGCGACGTCTGCGCTGAACCTCTTGGCCTATGGCCTGGAATCTCTATTCCAACCGGGCGATGAACTTGTCATCAGCGCCCTGGAGCATCACGCCAACCTGCTGCCCTGGCAGCAATTGGCGCATCGTCGCGACCTGAAACTGGTGGTGCTGCCGCTGGATGCCGATGGCGTGATCGACCTCCACGCAGCGAGCCAATTGATCGGCCCGCGCACCCGCCTGCTGGCGGTCAGCCAGTTGTCCAACGTGATCGGCGCCTGGCAACCGCTGCCCGCGCTGCTGGCGATGGCCAAGGCCCATGGCGCGCTGACCGTCATCGATGGTGCCCAGGGCGTGGTCCATGGCCGTCATGACGTGCAGGCGCTGGGTTGCGACTTCTATGTGTTTTCCAGCCACAAGCTCTACGGCCCCGATGGCCTGGGCGTGCTGTTCGGGCGCAACGAAGCCCTGCAGCAACTGCGCCCCTGGCAGTTCGGCGGCGAGATGGTGCTGGACGCCAACTACCACGACGCACGCTTTCGTCCGGCGCCGCTGGGTTTCGAGGCGGGCACTCCGCCGGTTTCCAGCGTCATCGGCCTGGGCGCGACCCTGGATTACCTGAGCAATCTGGATCAACACGCCGTGTCCGCCCATGAAGCGGCGCTGCATGACTGCCTGCTCAAGGGTCTGCAATCACGCACCGGCGTTCGCCTGCTGGGCAAGCCGCAGGTGGCGCTGGCCAGTTTTACCGTCGAGGGTGTGCATAACTCGGATCTGGCGCATCTGCTGACCGAGCAAGGCATTGCCGTACGCGCCGGTCACCACTGCGCCATGCCGCTGCTCAAAAGCTATGAGCTGGCCGGGGCGATTCGGGTTTCGCTGGCGTTGTACAACGATTCCGAAGACCTGGAGCGCTTCTTCAGCGCGCTGGATCAGGCGCTGGAGCTGCTGCGATGAATCTGCCTGCCGACGCCGTGACTGCGCTGGAAGCCTTTCAGAACCTGCCGGGCTGGGAGCAACGGGCGCGCCTGCTGATGCAGTGGGGCGAGCGCCTGCCGGCGTTGAGTGATGTGGATAAAGTCGACGCCAACCGCGTGCATGGCTGCGAAAGCCAGGTGTGGCTGATGGGCGAGTTGCAGGACGGCCACTGGCAGTTTCGGGCCAATAGCGATGCGCGGTTGATTCGTGGGCTGGTGGCGTTGCTGCTGGCGCGGGTCAATGGGCTGTCGGCGGCTGAGTTGCAGCAGGTGGATTTGCCGGGGTGGTTCGAGCAGCTTGGGCTGTCACGGCAGTTGTCGCCGTCGCGCAGTAATGGCTTGAATGCCGTGCTTCAGCGGATGCGCGAACTGGCCGCTTGACCAGGAACCTTTCCTTGTAGGAGCGAGGCTTGCCCGCG
>NZ_JBSVXG010000377.1:0-3338 GCF_054070595.1 Pseudomonas sp. SDO55104_S430
GGAATAGCTGTGTTGCACAGATCGTGTTCACACAACTGAACACTGTGGGAGCGGGCTTGCCCGCGAAGGCGTCGGCAAAGCTGCATCAACATTCAGGTTGTACGCACGAGGTTGAAGATGTCCCAGGCTGAAAAAATCGTTATCGCCGACGCCCCGCTGCGTTGGCAGGATGTAGTCGCCGTCGCCCGTCACGGCGCGCAGTTGGAATTGTCGGCCCAGGCCTGGGCACGGATCGAGAACGCGCAGGCCATCGTCCAACGCATCGTCAGCAGCGGTGAGCGCGCCTATGGCGTGAACACCGGCCTGGGCGCGCTGTGCAACGTTTCGCTCAAGGACGAACAGCTCAGCCAATTGTCGCGCAACACCCTGCTCAGCCACGCCTGTGGCGTCGGCGCACCGCTGGCCGACGAGCAGACCCGCGCGATCATGTGCGCGGCCATCCTCAACTTCTCCCAAGGCAAATCCGGCGTGCATCGTCGGGTGGTCGAAGCCTTGCTGGCGCTGCTCAACAAGGGCATCACCCCGCAAGTGCCGTCCCAGGGTTCGGTCGGTTACCTGACCCACATGGCCCACATTTCCATCGCTTTGCTGGGCGTCGGCAACGTCAGCTACCGCGGGCAGATCGTCTCCGCCCAGCAAGCCCTGGCCGAAGAAGGCCTGCAACCGGTTCAACTCGGTGCCAAAGACGGGCTGTGCCTGGTCAACGGCACGCCGTGCATGAACGGCCTCAGCGCCCTGGCCATTGCCGATGCGACGCGCCTGCTGCAATGGGCCGACGTGATCAGCGCCATGAGCTTCGAGGCCCAGCGCGGGCAGATCGCCGCGTTCGATGCCGAGATCATCGCGCTCAAGCCGCACCCGGGCATGCAAAAGGTCGGCGTCAACCTGCGTGCGCTGCTCGACGGCAGTGAAGTGATCGCCCAGAGCAAGGGTATCCGCACCCAGGACGCCCTGAGTATCCGCTCGATTCCGCAGGTCCACGGCGCCGCCCGCGATCAGCTGGAACATGCGATCAAGCAAGTCGAAATCGAACTCAACGGCTGCACCGACAACCCGCTGCTGCTGGGCACCCCGGACAACTTCCGCGTCATGTCCCAGGCCAACCCCCACGGTCAATCGGTGGCCATGGCGGCGGACCTGCTGGCCATTGCCATGGCGGAAATCGGCTCCATCGCCGAGCGTCGCCTGGACCGTTTGATCAACCCGCACGTCAGTGGTCTGCCGGCCTTCCTGGTGGCCAATCCGGGGGTAAACTCCGGAATGATGATCGTGCAGTACGTCGCGGCATCCCTGTGCGCGGAAAACCGCCAGCTGGCGCAACCGGCGGTGCTCGACAACTACGTCACCTCGGGCCTGCAGGAAGACCACCTGAGCATGGGCACCAACGCTGCGCTGAAGCTGCATCGCGCGCTGGAGAACTGCACGCAGATCCTCGCCATCGAGTACCTGCTGGCGGCCCAGGCTTTCGAATTCCTCAAGGAACAACGTTTCGGCGCCGGGACCGATGCGGCGTGGCGTCTGCTGCGCGAACGCGTGCCGGCCTACGACCAGGACCGCTGGCTGGCGCCGGACATCGCCGCTGCGGCCGGCGTATTGAAGGATTCGGCGCTGTTGCAAAAGGCTTTGCCGAATCTGCACTGATTTCCGTTGAACCAGCGTGCCAAGGCGCCAGCCCGTCCAAAAGGCGGGAAGCGACGGACAACGGATATCTCCGGAGCGTCTGGTAGTTGATTTACAACTCTCACAAGGAGCCAAAAATGACTGCGCTAAACCTGATTCCCGGCCAATTGAGCCTTGCCCAGCTGCGTGAGGTTTATCAGCAGCCTGTTAAGCTGACCCTCGATAACAGTGCCTCGGCGCAGATCGAGGCCAGCGTCGCCTGCGTTGAACAGATCCTTGCCGAAAATCGCACCGCTTACGGCATCAACACCGGCTTCGGCCTGCTGGCCTCGACCCGCATCGCCAGCGAAGACTTGGAAAACCTGCAGCGTTCGCTGGTGCTGTCCCACGCCGCCGGCGTCGGCGAGCCGATCAGCGATGCGCTGTGCCGCCTGATCATGGTGCTCAAGGTCAACAGTCTGAGCCGTGGTTTCTCCGGTATCCGTCGCAAAGTCATCGACGCGTTGATCGCCTTGATCAACGCCGAGGTCTATCCGCATATTCCTTTGAAGGGTTCGGTTGGTGCGTCCGGTGACCTCGCGCCATTGGCGCACATGTCGCTGGTGCTGCTGGGCGAAGGCAAGGCGCGCCACAAGGGCGAGTGGATGGAAGCGACCGAAGCGCTGAAAGTCGCCGGCCTGACCCCGCTGACCCTGGCCGCGAAAGAAGGGCTGGCGCTGCTCAACGGTACTCAGGTGTCCACCGCATTTGCCCTGCGCGGCCTTTTCGAAGGTGAAGACCTGTTTGCTGGTGCGCTGGCAATTGGTGGACTGACCGTTGAAGCGGTACTCGGCTCGCGTTCGCCGTTCGACGCGCGTATCCACGCTGCCCGTGGCCAGAAAGGCCAGATCGACGCCGCTGCCGCCTACCGCGATTTGCTGGGCGAGCGCAGCGAGGTTTCCGATTCCCACGAGAACTGCGAAAAGGTCCAGGACCCGTACTCCCTGCGCTGCCAGCCGCAAGTCATGGGCGCCTGCCTGACCCAGTTCCGTCAGGCTGCCGAAGTGCTGGCGATCGAAGCCAACGCCGTTTCCGATAACCCGCTGGTGTTCGCCGCCGAAGGTGATGTGATTTCCGGCGGCAACTTTCACGCGGAACCCGTGGCCATGGCCGCGGATAACCTGGCGCTGGCGATCTCCGAAATCGGTTCGCTGAGCGAGCGTCGCATCTCGCTGATGATGGACAAACACATGTCGCAGCTGCCGCCGTTTCTGGTGGCCAATGGCGGGGTGAACTCCGGTTTCATGATCGCCCAGGTAACGGCCGCGGCACTGGCCAGCGAAAACAAGGCCTTGGCCCATCCGCATTCTGTGGACAGCCTGCCAACGTCCGCCAACCAGGAAGACCACGTCTCCATGGCCCCGGCCGCCGGCAAGCGCCTCTGGGAAATGGCTGGCAACACTCGCGGCATTCTCGCCGTGGAATGGCTGGCGGCGGTGCAGGGCTTGGACCTGCGTAACGGTCTGAAGACCTCGCCAACATTGGAAAAAGCCCGCGCGATCCTGCGCAACGAAGTGCCGTTCTACGAGAAGGACCGCTTCTTTGCGCCGGACATCAACGCGGCGACTGAACTGCTGGCTTCGCGGTGCCTGACCGAGCTGGTTTCGGCGAGGTTGCTGCCGAGTCTGTGATGGCCCCTTCGCGGGCAAGCCTCGCTCCTACAGGGGCGACATCAAACC
>NZ_JBSVXG010000378.1:0-3331 GCF_054070595.1 Pseudomonas sp. SDO55104_S430
ATTGCTTGGGTGTTATATGGTCAAGCCTCACGGGCAATTAGTATCGGTTAGCTCAACGCCTCACAGCGCTTACACACCCGACCTATCAACGTCGTAGTCTTCGACGGCCCTTCAGGGAACTCAAGGTTCCAGTGAGATCTCATCTTGAGGCAAGTTTCCCGCTTAGATGCTTTCAGCGGTTATCTTTTCCGAACATAGCTACCCGGCAATGCCACTGGCGTGACAACCGGAACACCAGAGGTTCGTCCACTCCGGTCCTCTCGTACTAGGAGCAGCCCCTCTCAAATCTCAAACGTCCACGGCAGATAGGGACCGAACTGTCTCACGACGTTCTAAACCCAGCTCGCGTACCACTTTAAATGGCGAACAGCCATACCCTTGGGACCGGCTTCAGCCCCAGGATGTGATGAGCCGACATCGAGGTGCCAAACACCGCCGTCGATATGAACTCTTGGGCGGTATCAGCCTGTTATCCCCGGAGTACCTTTTATCCGTTGAGCGATGGCCCTTCCATACAGAACCACCGGATCACTAAGACCTACTTTCGTACCTGCTCGACGTGTCTGTCTCGCAGTCAAGCGCGCTTTTGCCTTTATACTCTACGACCGATTTCCGACCGGTCTGAGCGCACCTTCGTACTCCTCCGTTACTCTTTAGGAGGAGACCGCCCCAGTCAAACTACCCACCATACACTGTCCTCGATCCGGATAACGGACCTGAGTTAGAACCTCAAAGTTGCCAGGGTGGTATTTCAAGGATGGCTCCACGCAGACTGGCGTCCACGCTTCAAAGCCTCCCACCTATCCTACACAAGCAAATTCAAAGTCCAGTGCAAAGCTATAGTAAAGGTTCACGGGGTCTTTCCGTCTAGCCGCGGATACACTGCATCTTCACAGCGATTTCAATTTCACTGAGTCTCGGGTGGAGACAGCGCCGCCATCGTTACGCCATTCGTGCAGGTCGGAACTTACCCGACAAGGAATTTCGCTACCTTAGGACCGTTATAGTTACGGCCGCCGTTTACCGGGGCTTCGATCAAGAGCTTCGCGTTAGCTAACCCCATCAATTAACCTTCCGGCACCGGGCAGGCGTCACACCCTATACGTCCACTTTCGTGTTTGCAGAGTGCTGTGTTTTTAATAAACAGTCGCAGCGGCCTGGTATCTTCGACCGGCGTGGGCTTACGCAGCAAGTGCTTCACCCTCACCGGCGCACCTTCTCCCGAAGTTACGGTGCCATTTTGCCTAGTTCCTTCACCCGAGTTCTCTCAAGCGCCTTGGTATTCTCTACCCAACCACCTGTGTCGGTTTGGGGTACGGTTCCTGGTTATCTGAAGCTTAGAAGCTTTTCTTGGAAGCATGGCATCAACCACTTCGTCACCCAAAGGGTAACTCGTCATCAGCTCTCGGCCTTAAGATCCCGGATTTACCTAAGATCTCAGCCTACCACCTTAAACTTGGACAACCAACGCCAAGCTGGCCTAGCCTTCTCCGTCCCTCCATCGCAATAACCAGAAGTACAGGAATATTAACCTGTTTTCCATCGACTACGCTTTTCAGCCTCGCCTTAGGGACCGACTAACCCTGCGTCGATTAACGTTGCGCAGGAAACCTTGGTCTTTCGGCGTGGGTGTTTTTCACACCCATTGTCGTTACTCATGTCAGCATTCGCACTTCTGATACCTCCAGCAAGCTTCTCAACTCACCTTCACAGGCTTACAGAACGCTCCTCTACCGCATCACCTAAGTGATACCCGTAGCTTCGGTGTATGGTTTGAGCCCCGTTACATCTTCCGCGCAGGCCGACTCGACTAGTGAGCTATTACGCTTTCTTTAAAGGGTGGCTGCTTCTAAGCCAACCTCCTAGCTGTCTAAGCCTTCCCACATCGTTTCCCACTTAACCATAACTTTGGGACCTTAGCTGACGGTCTGGGTTGTTTCCCTTTTCACGACGGACGTTAGCACCCGCCGTGTGTCTCCCATGCTCGGCACTTGTAGGTATTCGGAGTTTGCATCGGTTTGGTAAGTCGGGATGACCCCCTAGCCGAAACAGTGCTCTACCCCCTACAGTGATACATGAGGCGCTACCTAAATAGCTTTCGAGGAGAACCAGCTATCTCCGAGCTTGATTAGCCTTTCACTCCGATCCACAGGTCATCCGCTAACTTTTCAACGGTAGTCGGTTCGGTCCTCCAGTCAGTGTTACCTAACCTTCAACCTGCCCATGGATAGATCGCCCGGTTTCGGGTCTATACCCAGCGACTAAACGCCCTATTAAGACTCGCTTTCGCTACGCCTCCCCTATTCGGTTAAGCTCGCCACTGAATATAAGTCGCTGACCCATTATACAAAAGGTACGCAGTCACCTAACAAAGTAGGCTCCCACTGCTTGTACGCATACGGTTTCAGGATCTATTTCACTCCCCTCTCCGGGGTTCTTTTCGCCTTTCCCTCACGGTACTAGTTCACTATCGGTCAGTCAGTAGTATTTAGCCTTGGAGGATGGTCCCCCCATATTCAGACAAAGTTTCTCGTGCTCCGTCCTACTCGATTTCATGACTAAGAGATTTTCGCGTACAGGGCTATCACCCACTATGGCCGCACTTTCCAGAGCGTTCCGCTAATCTCAAAGCCACTTAAGGGCTAGTCCCCGTTCGCTCGCCACTACTAAGGGAATCTCGGTTGATTTCTTTTCCTCAGGGTACTTAGATGTTTCAGTTCCCCTGGTTCGCCTCTTAAGCCTATGTATTCAGCTTAAGATAACCAGCTTATGCTGGCTGGGTTCCCCCATTCAGAGATCTCCGGATCAAAGTCTGTTTGCCGACTCCCCGAAGCTTTTCGCAGGCTACCACGTCTTTCATCGCCTCTGACTGCCAAGGCATCCACCGTATGCGCTTCTTCACTTGACCATATAACCCCAAGCAATCTGGTTATACTGTGAAGACGACATTCGCCGAAAATTCGCGATTAAACTCACAAATTTTACCTTAGCCTGATCCGTTACCAGTGAAAGTAACGTCCAGTCTATCTTTCTATCACATACCCAAATTTTTAAAGAACGAACTAGTCAAAGACTAGAAATCAACATTCATCATCGGTTCGATGGAATGCTCATTTCTAAGCTTTACTTCAGAAGCAGTAGTGGTGGAGCCAAGCGGGATCGAACCGCTGACCTCCTGCGTGCAAGGCAGGCGCTCTCCCAGCTGAGCTATGGCCCCGTATTTCTACAGGCGTTTCCCACACAAAATTGGTGGGTCTGGGCAGATTCGAACTGCCGACCTCACCCTTATCAGGGGTGCGCTCTAACCAACTGAGCTACAGACCCAATTTCG
>NZ_JBSVXG010000379.1:0-3289 GCF_054070595.1 Pseudomonas sp. SDO55104_S430
GCAGTCGTAAAACCTGAGTGCGAGATTTTCCTGAAACACCGCGTTGGCCGATTTTGCGACTGCTTCGCAGCCGGACGCAGGCTTCGCCAGCTGCTACACAGAGCGTGTTTTGACCCGGCGACCACCTCAAGGCATGACTGGATCTGCTTCAGCACTGACCGAAAACCGCTCGCGATAAGCCTGCGGCGACACCCCCATGGCCCGCAGGAAGCTGCGGCGCAAGGTCTCTTCGCTGCCGAAACCGCATTGCACCGCGACCCGCTTGATCGGCACGCCGGTGTCGCTGAGCAGACGCCGGGCGGTTTCGACGCGGATCAGTTCGATGGCCCGGGCCGGGGTCTGGCCAGTGTCGGCGCGGTAGTGGCGCACGAAGCTGCGTTCGCTCATGCCGGCCTGCTGGGCCAGGGTCGGGATGCCCAGATCCTTGGTGAGGTTTTCGCTGATCCAGGCGTGAAGTTCGTCGAAGCGGTTGCCTTCGTGCTGCAACGACAGGGTCACGCTGAATTGCGACTGGCCGCCGGGACGTTTGAGGAACACCACCAGTTGGCGGGCGACTTCGAGGGCCATGCTGCGGCCCAGGTCGGCTTCGACCATCGCCAGCGCCAGATCGATACCGGCGGTGACCCCGGCGGAGGTCCAGACCGGACCGTCGTTGATGAAGATCGGATTGGGTTCGACCTGCAACTGCGGGTGCTGCTGCGCCAGTTGATCGCAGCGGGTCCAGTGGGTCACCACGCGCCGCCCATCGAGCCAGCCGCTGGCCGCCAACAGGAACGCCCCGGTGCACACCGACGCCACCCGCCTACACTTCTCCCCATGCTCGCGCACCCAGGCCACCAATGCCGGATCCTGCGCCGCCGCGTAAACGCCCCAGCCGCCGGCGATGATCATGGTATCGCTGCCCTGCTCCGGCAGTGGTTCGGCCAACATGGCCAAGCCCGCCGACGACGTCACCGCCGGACCCGAACTGGCGATCACTGATGGCGCATAAGGCGCGGGCAAACCCCGCTGACGAGCGATGTCGTTGGCCGAAGCGAACACCTGCAAAGGCCCGGTGACATCAAGCAACTGCACATTGGCGAACGCGAGAACGTGAATGAGCTTGGGCATTTTGGCGTAATTCGAGGGGTTATTGGCGTATGCGCCAAATCCTAGGCGCCTACAGTGAAGACGTCCACCCACTTCCAGGAGAAAAACACCATGACCTTGCAGATCGGCTTTCTGTTGTTTCCACAGATGCAGCAACTGGACCTGACCGGCCCTTACGACGTGCTGGCTTCGCTGCCGGATGTGAAGGTGCATCTGATCTGGAAGGATCTGGTGCCGGTCACCGCCAGCACCGGCCTGGTGCTCAAGCCGACCAGCACGTTCTATGACTGCCCGAAGCTGGATGTGATCTGCGTGCCAGGTGGCAGCGGGGTCGGGCCGTTGATGGAGGATGATGAGACGCTGGCATTCCTGAAAGTCCAGGCCGCGACGGCACGTTATGTCACCTCGGTGTGCACTGGCGCGCTGGTGCTTGGCGCGGCCGGCTTGCTCAAGGGCAAGCGCGCCACCACCCACTGGGCCTATCACGAGTTGCTGGCACCGCTGGGGGCCATTGCGGTGAAGGATCGGGTGGTGCGCGACGGCAATCTGCTGACCGGTGGCGGCATTACCGCCGGCATCGATTTCGCCCTGACCCTGGCCGCCGAGCTGTTCGACCGGGAAACCGCCGAGCTTGTGCAATTGCAACTCGAATACGCCCCGGCTCCGCCGTTCGCGGCCGGCAGCCCGGACACTGCGCCGGCCGGGGTACTGCAGGAGGCCCGTCAGCGCGGAGCGAGTTCACTCAAACTGCGCGAGCAAATCACCGAACGCGCCGCAGCGAAACTCGACCTGTAATGAAAAAAGGCGGGGAGCACGCAATGCTGGCCGCCTTTTTCTGCGCCCATAAAAAAAAACGCCGAAGCGGGTTCTTCCAAGACCATCACGACTCCCTGTCGTCAGCATTCCATGCAAATGGCCGATCATCCTTGATCCTGTCGCACTCCCTGTGCGTCAGTGGATGTGGCCAGAATACGCATCGGATCCAATCTGTAACAGAAGACAAAAGTGCCATCACGTGTACGACATTCGCTATAGATTCGCTATTCGAGCCTGCTTCACTCATTCTCACGCTCACGAGCCTTGGCGCTTTCGGCGAGAAAGTGTTCGAGCCGGCCCAGTTGCTCTTCCCAGCCACGGCTGTCCATGTAATACGCCTCCTTCTGGCGTATGTCGGGAATGTGCGCGAAACCTGACTCGGAGACCCTGAGCAGGGTTCCGACCGTGTTGTCTTCCAGTTCGAACTTGACCAGGGTGGTGGGCTCCTGGGAGTAGTCGATCTTCGGGTTGACCGCATAGGGGTGCCAGCGGAAGGAAAACAGCTGCTGCGGCTCGACCCGCTCCACCAGCACGTTCCACAACACGTGTTCGTAACCGGGGTACGTGACCTGCCCCTGGGTCCACTCGCCGGCAATGAAGCGCCTGCCTTCAAGTGCCACGCCGAACCATTGGCCGAACGCCTCGGCATCGACCAGGGCACGCCAGACATGGGAGCGCGGCGATTTGAGAATTATTTTGCGCTCAAAACTATTGGGTACTGGTTTCATACGTCACCTCCTGTACTGAACAACAGTAGGCCTGTAAGACCACATGTCCAGCCCGAAAGTTGTCTGAATGAGGTGTCAGCTGTCGCAAACGTGACCTTTGCGCCGCGGCCGGCTTCGCTACACTGGCTCATCACTTCAACTTTCACAGGGAGATTCCCCATGCATGTACGCATTCTTCTGGCGCTGACGCCCTTTTTGTTCACCCCGCTGGCCCATGCCCTGGACTGCGACAACGCCACCACGCAGGCGGATATGAATCAGTGCGCGGCAGTGCAGCATGCTGCGGCGGACAAGGAGCTCAACGCGCTGTACCAGCAGATTACCGCCCGGCTCAAGGGCAATCCCGACAGCAAGAAACTGTTGCTCAGCGCCCAGCGGGCGTGGCTGGCGTTTCGCGATGCCGAATGCAAGTTCTCGGCGTCCGGGGTGGAGGGTGGGAGTGTTTATCCGTTGATCTATGGCAATTGCGTGACCGAATTGACCAAGGCGCGGGTTGAGACGTTCAAGACTTACTTGAAGTGTCAGGAGGGGGATTTGGGGTGTCCGGTGCCGGGGGTTTGAATCCAGGGTGAGCCTTGGGGCCTCATCGCGGGCAAGCCCGCTCCCACAGTGGTTGGTGGTGTTGGCGGATTTTGTGACCGACAAAGTTCCTTGTG
>NZ_JBSVXG010000380.1:0-3223 GCF_054070595.1 Pseudomonas sp. SDO55104_S430
TATCCGGTGACTGACCTGACGCCTTCGCGAGCAAGCCCGCTCCCACAGTTTTGATTTCCATGGAACACAAAATCCGCGACCACCAGAGATCCACTGTAGGAGCGAGCTTGCTCGCGATGGAGGCCCAGCCACGCTGGTATTCAGACAGCCCGCGTAATCGTTGACGACCATCGCGAGCAAGCTCGCTCCTACAGAAGCTTGAACACCAACGCTTTCAATCCACACTCGACATCCGAATCCGGAAACTCCGGTGGATTCTCCAGCCGCTGCTCGAACCGCAGGCTTGGCGCTTCACGGGTCACGCCATCGATCAGGAAGTCTGCCCCAAACGCCGGGTCATTCATGCACGCCAGCACCGTGCCCTGAGGGCCGAGCAGTTCCGGCAGGCGACGCAGCACGCGCTGGTAATCCTTGGTCAGCAGGAAGCTGCCTTTCTGGAACGACGGCGGGTCGATGATCACCAGGTCATACGGGCCCTTGCCGATCACCTTGCCCCAGGACTTGAACAGGTCGTGGCCGAGGAACGTCACCTTGCCCAGGTCATGGCCGTTGAGCCGATGGTTGTCGCGGCCACGGCTCAGGGCCGGGCTCGACATGTCGAGGTTGACCACGTGGCTGGCGCCGCCTTCGATGGCCGCCACCGAGAAGCCGCAGGTGTAGGCAAACAGGTTCAGCACCCGCTTGCCCTCGGCGTTGGCCCGCACCCAGTCGCGGCCATAGCGCATGTCGAGGAACAACCCGGTGTTCTGCTTGCGGCCCAGGTCCACCCGGTATTTCAGCCCGCCTTCGGTGATGGTCATTTCCTCGATGACGTCCCCCAGCAGCCACTCGGTGGTGCTTTGCAGCAGGTAGCGGTGTTGCAGTAGCAGGATGTGGGCGCCGGATTGTGCCCATTGCTCTGTCTGAGTAATCGCCATCAAAAGCTGCTTCAAGTCCTCCAACTGCGAAGGCTCCGGCTCCTTGAACAACGCCACCAGCACCACGCCCTGCAACCAGTCCACCGTCACCTGCTCCAGCCCCGGCCAGCAACGGCCACGGCCGTGAAACAGGCGACGGGTTTCGGCAGGGGCCGCAGCCAGGGCGGTCAGCAGGTGTTGGTGGAGAGTGGCGAGGGCTTCGGTGTTCATGGGTTTGCGTCGATGGCGAATTTGCGGGGGCGGCATTTAACCATAGTTGTGCTGTTCACGGACTACCGCCCATGCACACACAACACTGTGGGAGCGAGCCTGCTCGCGATTGCGATCTGTCATTCAACATGGATTCGACAGATGTACCGCCATCGCGAGCAGGCTCGCTCCCACAGGTTTTGATTCAATTCCGAAGAGGGGAGTTATCACGATTAATTTAACTTTACGTGAGGATTTGGCGATCTGCGCGCTCCCATACTCCGCTTCATCGAACAACGAACCACAAGGAGCCGGTCATGTCGCAGTCCATTGCAAAACCCAGGGCCAGCCACCCGCGCTGGCTACGGCTCACCCATTGGTTGAACGCCCTGGCGGTGCTGGTGATGGTGACCAGCGGCTGGCGGATCTACAACGCTTCGCCCCTCTACGATTTCAGCTTTCCTGCCTCGATTACTCTCGGCGGCTGGCTTGGGGGCGCATTGCAATGGCACTTCGCGGCGATGTGGTTTCTCGCGATCAACGGCCTGATTTACCTCGTCGTCAACCTGTTCAGCGGCCGCCTGAAGCGGCGCTTCTTCCCGGTTTCCCCCAAAGGCGTGCTGCATGATCTGTGGGCCGCGTTACGCGGAAAGCTCGGGCATGCCGACCTCAGTCACTACAACCAGGTGCAACGTTTCGCCTACCTGTTCGTGATGCTCGACATCACGCTACTGGTGATCTCCGGGCTGGTGCTGTGGAAGTCGGTGCAGTTCCCGCTGTTGCGCGAATTGCTCGGTGGTTACGACTCAGCTCGACACGTGCACTTCATCGCGATGGCGCTGCTGGTGGTCTTTGTCGCGGTGCATCTGGTGATGGTCGCCCTGGTCCCGAAAACCCTGCTCGCCATGATCGTCGGTCGCAAGGAGCCCGTATGAAAAAGCGCATTCAGAACCCGGATCTGGACGAGTCCTCGATCCTGACCGATGCCCGCAAGATCCTCGCGCCGCAGATCGAAGACCGCTCCCGCCGCTCGTTCCTGCTGCGCGGCCTGACCCTCGGTGGCGTGGCCATGTTGTCCGGCTGCAACATCACCGACAACGACAGCGTCGAGACCGCGCTGTCGTCGATGTCGCGCTTGAATGACCGGATCCAGGGATGGCTGTTCAACCCCAATGCCATGGCGCCGACCTATCCCGAGTCGATGATCACCCGGCCGTTTCCCTTCAATGCCTTCTACGGCATCGACGAGGCGCCGACGGTGGAGGAGGAAACCTACCGCCTGGAAGTCTCCGGGCTGGTGGCGGACAAACGCAGCTGGCGCCTGGAAGAGCTGCGCGCCATGGCGCAGACCGATCAGATCACCCGGCACATCTGCGTCGAAGGCTGGAGCGCCATCGGTCGCTGGGGCGGCGTGCGCTTCAGCGATTTCCTCAGGCGCATCGGCGCCGACACCGACGCCAAATACGTCGGCTTCAAGTGCGCCGACGATTACTACACCAGCATCGACATGGCCACCGCGCTGCACGCGCAAACGCTGCTGGCGCTGACCTGGGACGGCAAGGTGTTGCCCCGCGAGTACGGCTTCCCGATGAAGCTGCGCATGCCCACCAAGCTTGGCTACAAGAACCCCAAACACATTCAGGCGATTTTCGTCAGCAACACCTACAGCGGTGGCTACTGGGAAGACCAGGGCTACAACTGGTTCGGTGGCAGCTGAGGCCCGCCTGAATTTTTCGCTCGACCACACACTGAGCTTCAAGGAGTTTCATCATGAAAAAGCTGACCACCGTTGCACTGTCCCTCTGCCTGGCAATGGGCGCCGCCAGTGTTTTTGCCGCGGACACCATGAGCAATGATTCGATGTCCAAGGACGCCATGTCCAAGGATGCGATGCACAAGGACTCGATGAAAAAAGACTCGATGTCCAAGGATGCAATGTCCAAGGACGCGATGAAGAAAGACAGCATGTCCAAGGACGGCATGAAAAAAGATGCCATGTCCAAGGACAGCATGAGCAAAGACGCCATGAAAAAGGACGCCATGTCGCAATAACCCCAAACACCCCAATCCATGTGGGAGCGAGCCTGCTCGCGATGGAGTGTCAGTCGACAAAGGTT
>NZ_JBSVXG010000381.1:0-3222 GCF_054070595.1 Pseudomonas sp. SDO55104_S430
GTTTCGACTGCACCGGAAGTGGGGCGAATTATAGAGATCTGAAATCTGCCGTCAAGCACTGATTTGATATTTCTATGAAGAATTCCTGAAATACCCAAAACCGCCCCTTTCTACTTATATAGAGAAGGCCATAACAGGCAAATGGAGGACACTGAGCAATAAGGGATGCAAAAGAGGGAAATCGGAGACTGCGAATAAGATGGTGTCCCAGGGCAGGTTCGAACTGCCAACCTTCCCCTTAGGAGGGGGATGCTCTATCCAATTGAGCTACTGAGACACTGATTGCCTGCAAGGTATGCAGAGCGAGACGGCGAGCATGTTAACGGGCAACCCTCCCTTTGTCATGTCGTCCGTAGGCTTTTTAAGTGTAGGAAATGTCGACACGATCGCGAGGGGTGACCCGCCAGCCAATTAAGCCAACCTCAACGAGATCAAATGGACACCTCTACTCCACCACGGAAGCCACCCATCCTAAATCCCCTCTATCAACACCCCTCCTCTAGCAAATCGGCAAATTGCCACTATCCTATAAAGGTAAGGAACACCGATTGAGCCAAGCTTGGCGCGCCTCTAATACCGAGACGCCTGCCAGGCAAAGGGCGATCAGCGACACGAAACCGGACCCGCTTTCCAAACCAGTCCGCATTTCTGATAATTGGTGCTGGCAGAACGCCTTTATCCAGTTCAATATTTGTCACAGAATTGACGCCAATGATCTGGCTACTTTGAGGCATGATGCGGGCCTTGATCAATTCAGGTTGAACATTTGGCCATTGCGCTTGTCCTACCAGACATCCTGCGGCCAATCCCGAGAACCGCTTCCCTGAACTAACCGGTTAAATATATGCGCCCAATGAAACAGGCAGTTTATTCCAGCCGAACGGCTGACAAGTTTGTCGTACGGCTGCCAGACGGAATGCGTGAGCGCATTGCCGAGGTAGCTCGCAATCATCACCGCAGCATGAACTCCGAAATCATCGCGCGCCTGGAGCAGAGCCTCATTCAGGAAGGTGCGCTAGGCGAAGAACTAAGCATGCGCTTGGACAGCCCAGAGCTTTCACTGCACGAACGCGAACTGTTGCAACGCTTCCGTCAACTCTCTCACCGCCAGCAAAACGCTCTCGTTTCGCTCATTGCTCATGATGCCGAAATGGCCGCTGACGCGTCCTGATTCGTACCGAAAGCTCAAGCCAGCCTAATCGCTGGCTTTTTTTTGCCTGAAATTCGGGCATAAAAAAACCCGCCGATTGGCGGGTTTTTCAAGCGGAAGACCTAGAGCAGGAATATCGTCGCCAGGCCGAGGAAGATAAAGAAGCCACCGCTATCGGTCATGGCCGTGATCATGACACTGGCCCCCATCGCCGGGTCACGCCCCAGTCGCGCAAGCGTCATAGGAATCAGAACCCCCATCAACGCAGCAAGCAACAAGTTCAGCGTCATGGCCGCGGTCATCACCACACCCAAAGACCAGCTGCCATACAACATATAAGCAACCACTCCGATCACCCCACCCCAGACCACGCCATTGATCAGCGCTACCGCCAATTCCTTGCGCATCAGTCGCGAGGTATTGCCGGTACTGACCTGGTCCAGTGCCATGGCACGAACGATCATAGTGATCGTCTGGTTACCTGAGTTACCCCCGATACCCGCCACGATCGGCATCAGTGCCGCAAGCGCCACCAGCTTTTCGATGGAGCCTTCAAACAGGCCGATCACCCGAGATGCAACGAAAGCAGTGATCAGGTTGATTGCCAGCCACGCCCAACGGTTACGCAGCGATTTCCAGACCGACGCAAAGATGTCTTCCTCTTCACGCAGACCCGCCATGTTGAGAACTTCGCTTTCACTCTCTTCACGAATCAGGTCGACCATCTCGTCGATGGTCAGTCGTCCAATCAGCTTGCCGTTCTTGTCCACCACAGGGGCGGAGATCAGGTCGTAACGCTCGAACGCTTGCGCAGCATCATAAGCCTCTTCGTCCGGATGAAAACTCACCGGATCGCTGGCCATGACTTCAGAAACCTGTTTATCCGGATCGTTGACCAGCAAACGCTTGATCGGCAACACGCCCTTGAGGACGCCGTCGTAATCGACCACGAACAATTTGTCGGTGTGACCAGGAAGCTCCTTGAGGCGACGCAAGTAACGCAACACCACTTCGAGACTGACATCCTCACGGATCGTCACCATCTCGAAGTCCATCAGCGCACCGACCTGCTCCTCATCATAGGACAGCGCCGAACGCACACGCTCACGCTGCTGCTGGTCCAGCGTTTCCATCAACTCGTGGACGACGTCTCGTGGCAGCTCGGAAGCCAGGTCAGCGAGTTCGTCCGCATCCATGTCCTTGGCCGCAGCCAGGAGCTCGTGATCGTCCATGTCGGCGATCAGGGTTTCACGGACCGAGTCGGATACTTCGAGAAGAATGTCGCCGTCGCGATCAGCCTTGACCAATTGCCAGAGCGTCAGACGATCGTCCAGCGGCAAGGCTTCGAGGATGTAGGCGACGTCGGCGGAGTGCAGATCATCGAGCTTGCGTTGCAGCTCGACGAGGTTCTGCCGGTGCACCAGGTTCTCGACCCGATCGAGATTCGGGCCTTCCTGGCGGTGAGTCAGGTCTTCGACAACTCGCTGACGCTGCAACAGCTCAATGACTTGAGCCAGGCGGTCCTGCAAGCTTTCCTGCGTTTTTTTTACTTCGATTTCAGACATAGGCGAACTCCACTCCCAGCAGAGGAGCACGCCGGAAGGATCAATCAGTCAATTCGTGATTGGTAAAACTGTTTACTGAGTAACTACTGGGTAAGTCCATGGAGGTATTCCACAAGCCCCGGCGGGGCTGACGGGCGCAATGATACACCGCCTGACGGTTTTAAATGTTAAAAAATCGCGGATGAAACAAGCGCTTGCAGGACAAACCTGAGCATCGTCCTGATCCTTGAAACTGCGACGGCTCATTCTGAAAGGAAAGCACAGCGACGGCGAAAATACGTCAGCGACGCTTGGGAAGAATCCACCAAAGGACATGAGCCGATTGTCACCGGCCAGATCGAAGATAGACCTTATCGCAACGCGCAGACTGAATTCGAAGAGAGAGGATGTACGAAAGGAAAAGCCAAATCCCAGACGGCAAAAAGCCCGCATAAATGCGGGCTTTCTGTTGTATGGTGCACTCGACAGGATTCGAACCTGTGACCGCTCGGTTCGTAGCCGAGTACT
>NZ_JBSVXG010000382.1:0-3209 GCF_054070595.1 Pseudomonas sp. SDO55104_S430
GCAACGGGCGGCCTAAATACCGTAACTGGTGTCCGGAAATACTTGACCAGAACAGGCTTGCCCGCGAAGGGGGCGGCGGGAGCGCCCTAGATCCTGAAGCTACCCACCAACTGCTTCAACCGCGCCGCCTGTTGCTCAAGATCGGCGCAGGCGCGCAGGGTCGATTGCAGGTTTTCCACGCCTTCCTGGTTCAGGGTGTTGATTTCGGTGATGTCGACGTTGATCGATTCCACCACGGCGGTCTGTTCTTCGGTGGCGGTGGCGACCGACTGGTTCATGCCGTCGATTTCGCCGATGCGCTGGGTCACGCTGCCCAGGCGCTCGCCGGCCTGGTTGGCGATGCCCACGCTGCTTTCGCTCTGACGCTGGCTGTCGGTCATGGTGCTGACCGCTTCGCGGGCGCCGACTTGCAGGTCTTCGATCATCTTCTGCACTTGCTGCGCCGAATCCTGGGTGCGGTGTGCGAGGTTGCGCACTTCGTCGGCGACGACCGCGAAACCGCGACCGGCTTCACCGGCACGGGCCGCTTCGATGGCGGCGTTCAGGGCCAGCAGGTTGGTCTGCTGGGAGATGCTGGTGATCACTTCCAGAATCTGCCCGATGTTGACCGTGTTGCTGTTGAGCGTCTCGATGTTGCCGCACGAATCGCTGATCTTCGCCGACAGTTGATGCATCGCCGTGATGGTCTTATCCACCACCTGCTGGCCTTCCTCGGCCAGGGAGCGGGCATCGCTGGAGTGCTGGGAGGCGAGGGCGGCGTTCTGGGCGATTTCCTGGGCGGCGGCGCCGAGCTGGTTGATCGCCGCGGCCACGCTGCTGGTGCGCGAGGCCTGCTGGTCGGAGTTGAACATCGACGAGTTGGAAGCTGCCACCACGCGCAGCGCCACTTCGTTGACTTGGCCGGTGGCCGAGGACACTTCGCTGATCGAGGTGTGGATACGCTCGACGAAACGGTTGAACGACAGCCCCAGCGCGCCGAACTCGTCGTGGCCGTGAATGGTCAGGCGCTTGGTCAGGTCACCTTCGCCTTCGGCGATGTCATGCATGGCGCGACCCATGGCCAGCAACGGCTGCATCAGGAAGCTGATCAGCATGCCCAGCAACGCGATGATGATCACCACCGCAATCACCATGGCCACGATCGCCGAAGTGCGGAATTCGCTGAGCATCGAGAACGCGGTTTCCTGGTCGAGCACCAGTGCCACGTACCAATCGGCCGACGGCACGCCGTTGACGTGGGTGAAGGAGATGAACTGGCGCTTGCCGTCGATCTCGACTTCCTTCATGCCCGGGCTGACTTTCGGGGTGTCGCTCGGGTAGGCCTCCGCCAGGCTCTTGAGCACCAGCTTGCTGTCAGGGTGAATCAGGATCTTGCCGTCGGCGCCGACGATGAACGCGTGGCCGTGGCCGCCGAAGTTCAGCGAGTTGATGATCGCGCTGACGCTGGACAGGTCGATGTCGGCCCCGGCTACGCCGATCATCTGGCCCTGACGCTGCACCGGTGTCGCCACGGTGATTACAAGCTTGCCGGACGAGGTGGCGATGTAGGGTTCGGTGACGATGGTCTGCTGCGCGCTGTTGGCCGACTTGTACCAGCCGCGGGCGCGTGGATCGTAGTCCGCCGGACGGTTGCCCGCCGGGATCGAGAACATCACGCCATCGTTACCGCCGAAGTAACTCAGCTGGAAGTTGCCGGTGTAGGCGGGCAGGTCGATGACGCGCTTGAGGCTGTCCGCAGAACTGCCATCCGCGCTGAGCTGCTGGGACATCGATTGCAGCAGCTGGATGCGGCCAACCAGCCAGGTCTGGATGTTGCTGGTGGTCAGGCTGCCCAGTTCCTGCATCGAGGCTTCGGTGCTACTGCGCAGTGTCTGGCGCTGGCGATAGTCGTTGAACAGGATGAAACAGGCGAATGCGATGGCCACCACGAGGGCAGCAGCCGACAGGATCTTGTGGCTGAACTTCATGTTTCTGGTCATTGGATGAATACCGCACGGAGGCATTGTCGACAAAGGGGGCAATTTCCTCGTCCGTGAGCATTGCGCTGCACTGCATGTCGGCTGAGCAGCGCCAAAGATTAGTCGTTTTTAGATAAAAACGACGAAATGCACGACAGCTTCACAACGTGATTGATTTCCCGGCTGAAAGAGACGAGCGGCCCCATAAATAGGCGCCCGGCGAGGGAACCAGATCGCTGTTTGGTCTTCTAAGGATCTGTTTGGCAGTCATGCCAATCCCCATCGCCCCCGGAGTTACCCAATGTCCCTGCGATCCATCGCCTTGCTTTCGTTCTGCGTGTTGTTGGCTGCGTGCAGCAAGGTCAATCAGGAAAACTACTCCAAGCTCGAGTCTGGAATGAACAAGGCCGAGGTTGAAAACCTGCTGGGCAAACCCGCCGATTGTTCCGGCGCGCTCGGCATGTCCAGTTGCACCTGGGGCGACAAGAACAGCTTTATCAGCGTGCAGTATGCCGGTGACAAGGTGCTGATGTTTTCCGGCCAAGGCCTGAAGTAAACCGGGGCGCTCAGCCCCCGGGAGAAAAATAATGAAGCGGTTATTGATCATGCTTTTTGCCGGCCTGGTATTGGCCGGCTGCGCCACGTCTGGCCAGGATACGTTGGCGCCGAAGACTGTTAGCAGCGTGAACCTCAAGCGTTACCAGGGCACCTGGTACGAGTTGGCGCGTCTGCCGATGTACTTCCAGCGCGACTGCGCGCAATCCGAAGCCCATTACACGCTCAAGCCTGACGGTAACGTGGCAGTGCTCAATCGCTGCCTGACGCCGCAGTGGGAGTGGGAAGAGGTCAAGGGCACGGCTTATCCACAGGTGCCGGGCAAGACCGACAAGTTGTGGGTCGAGTTCGATACCTGGTTCTCGCGCCTGATTCCGGGTGTGGCGAAGGGCGAATACTGGGTGCTGTACGTCAGCGACGACTACAAGACCGCCATCGTCGGCGATCCGAGTCGTCGTTATCTGTGGCTGCTGTCGCGCACGCCGACCGTCAACGGGGTGGTGCGTGAAGAGTTGCTGAGCAAGGCACGTCAGCAGGGTTACGACACCACTCGACTGATCTGGCGGGCGACGGATACGCAGATGGCTAAGACTTCGAACTAAGGATCAGCGCGTAACCAATGTGGGAGCGGGCTTGCTCGCGAAAAGGCCGGCAGATCCAACACCACTTCGAACCCCACAACCCCCCCCCCCGCCA
>NZ_JBSVXG010000383.1:0-3208 GCF_054070595.1 Pseudomonas sp. SDO55104_S430
GCGGGGCGTCAGGCTGCCAGCGTTATCGTTGGCGTCCATCGCGAGCAAGCTCGGCTCCTACAGAGAGCAGGTTGGGCATTACGCGCTTTGCTCAGCCAGCCACTTGCCCTGCGGCGTGCGGCTGGATCCGTTTTCGGCAACGAACTGGCCTTGCGGCGTGCGGTCGTAACCATCTTCGGCCAGGAAGCCGTTGACGCTTTGTTTCTCCACCGGCGTCAGTTGGAAGCAGGTGCTGCTGCCGCAGGCGTTCTGCTCGACGGCGGCGTTGGCGTGGGCTGCGGCGCCGGCGACGGTGAAGGCAATGGCGGTCAGGAATCGGCTGACGTTGATCATGGTTGTGTTCCTCGCTTGAAATGGGATGGCTAATCGCAGCACTCAGTTTTCCGAGGCGCAGTTGTCGGAAATCTTGCTGTAGTCCAGGACCTGGGTCTTGTTGTGCGAATCCAGGTAAGTCAGCTGCGCATTGACCACGCCACAGGAAGGCGCATCAGCTTCTTTGAGCGACACCACTTTCCTGATGTCCAGTTGGGTGCCGTAGGTGTAGGTCTTCTCGCTCACATCGGCTTCGGCGCGGGCCGACAGGGTGCAGATGTTCAGGGCGGCAAACAGGCAGGCGGCGTAGATGGCTTTGGTGTTCATGGCGTCGTCCTCAAGGTTTCAATAGGTCAATCGTTCTTTGGGCAGAGGCGGTTGGGCTTGCCTCGATGGAACCTATTTAAAACTCGCGAGGTATCGCGCATGTGTCGGGAAACTGCCTGTGTAAATCGGTACGTATCAGAACCGGCTCGGGATACAGAGCGATACAAACCGGCGCAAAATCCGCGTTTTTTTGTCCATGTGTATCCTCCGACAAGCCAGATACACTGCAATACAAACGCCGGCAGGCGTGGTCGCAAAGGCTCGATAGACTGTGCGCCATCCCCCACTTTCAGAGGCAGTCCCATGGAACACGTTGATCACATTCTCATCGTCGACGATGACCGCGAGATCCGCGAACTGGTGGGCAACTATCTGAAGAAGAACGGCCTGCGTACCACGGTGGTGGCGGACGGTCGGCAGATGCGCACCTTCCTCGAATCCACGCCGGTGGACCTGATCGTGATGGACATCATGATGCCGGGGGACGACGGCCTGATGCTCTGCCGCGAATTGCGCTCGGGCAAACACAAGGCCACTCCGATCCTGATGCTCACTGCCCGAAACGATGAAACCGACCGCATCATCGGCCTGGAAATGGGCGCCGACGATTACCTGGTCAAACCCTTCGCCGCCCGCGAACTGCTGGCCCGCATCAACGCCGTGCTGCGCCGCACGCGGATGCTGCCACCGAACCTGGTGGTGACCGAAACCAGCCGCCTGCTGGCCTTCGGGCGCTGGAAGCTGGACACCTCGGCCAGGCACCTGCTCGACAGCGACGGCACCATGGTTGCGCTCAGCGGCGCGGAATATCGGCTGTTGCGGGTATTCCTCGACCATCCGCAACGGGTGCTCAACCGCGATCAATTGCTCAACCTGACCCAGGGCCGCGACGCCGATCTGTTCGATCGTTCCATCGACCTGCTGGTCAGCCGCCTGCGCCAGCGCCTGCTGGACGATGCCCGCGAACCGGCCTATATCAAGACCGTGCGCAGCGAAGGTTATGTATTCTCCCTGCCGGTAGAAATCGTCGGAGCACCTGAATGAACTTTTCGCTGCGCTGGCCGCGCACCCTGGCCTCACGCCTGTCGCTGATTTTCCTGATCTGCCTGATCCTCGCCCAGGCGCTGTCCTTCGGTGCGCAGTATTACGAGCGCTACGAAAACGCCAAGAACACCATGCTCGGCAACCTGGAAACCGACGTCTCGACTTCCATCGCCATCCTCGACCGACTGCCAGCCGAGGAACGCCCGAACTGGCTGCGTCAGCTGCAACGCAACAACTACGGTTATCTGTTGAGTGCCGGCGAAAGCGGTACGCCGATGAACATGGAGATGCCCGATGCGCCCATCGCCATGGCCTCGATCATGGACGCCGTGGGCAAGGAGCATGCGCTGACCTTCACCAATATTCCTGGCTCGCGAAAACACTTCCAGGTGCATCTGAAGCTTTCTGACGGCAGCCCGCTGACCATCGACGTGTATCCGGCGATGATGCCGTTATCGCCGTGGTTGCCCATGGTCCTGCTCGGGCAACTGGCGCTGATGATCGCCTGCACCTGGCTGGCCGTATTGATTGCCGTCCGCCCACTGACCCGTCTGGTCAAGGCCGTTGATACCCTCGACCCCAACGCCCATCCGATACAGCTGGACGAAAAAGGCCCTACCGAGGTGGCTCATGCGGCCAGGGCGTTCAATGCCATGCAGGCACGCATCGCGTCTTATCTGAAGGAGCGCATGCAATTGCTGGCCGCCATTTCCCACGACCTGCAAACACCGATCACCCGGATGAAACTGCGCGCCGAATTCATGGACGACTGCCTGGAGAAAGACAAACTCTGGGCCGACCTGAGCGAGATCGAGCACCTGGTACGCGAAGGCGTCGCGTATGCCCGCAGCGTGCATGGCGCCACCGAAGAAAGTCGTCGCACCGATCTGGATTCGTTCCTCGACAGTCTGGTATTCGATTATCAGGACATGGGCAAGGAAGTTCAGTTGAGCGGCAAGAGCACCACCGTCCTCGACACCCGTCCCCACGCCTTGCGCCGGGTGCTGGTGAACCTCACGGACAACGCCCTGAAATTCGCCGGTGCGGCGGAGTTGCTGGTGGAGAAGAAGAATGACGGCAGCGTGTCGGTGAAAGTCATGGACCGCGGCCCCGGCATCGCCGAAGAGGAACTGGCCCAGGTGATGCAGCCGTTCTACCGCGTGGAAAGCTCACGCAACCGCGATACCGGCGGCACCGGCCTGGGTCTGGCCATTGCGCAGCAACTGGCGCTGGCTATCGGCGGATCGCTGACCCTGAGCAATCGCCAAGGCGGCGGCCTGTGCGCCGAACTCAAACTCCGCTGACGCCCCCCACCACTGTAGGAGCGAGCTTGCTCGCGATGGACACCCACGATGACGCTGGCGTCCTGACACTCCGCGTTGCCTGGTCCTCCATCGCGAGCAAGCTCGGCTCCTACACGGGCCTTGCGGTGTACGCCGACCAACTGTAGGAGCGAGCACGCTCGCGATGGTCGTCAACGATGACGCTGGCATCCTGACACCCCGCGGTGTCTGGTCCTCCATCG
>NZ_JBSVXG010000384.1:0-3208 GCF_054070595.1 Pseudomonas sp. SDO55104_S430
ACAACATCAAAAACAGTATTGCAGAAAAGGGGGTAACCATAGATGTAGGAGCGAAGCTTGCTCGCGAAGGCGTAGTGTCAGTCGACAACAATGTCGTCTGATACACCGCATTCGCGAGCAAGCTTCGCTCCTACCGTTGTTTTGGTTCTTGTTAATCCCGTTCAGGGCAATCCCGCCATTTCCCGTTTTTTTCACATTCTCTCTGGATAATGCTTGGCTTTTTGGCGTCTGAGCCAAGCTAATTTGTGCTATTACCCGTAGCCTCGATTCCTGGATGAATACCCCATGTCCACCCAACCCCTGCCTTCATTCAAACCCGCTCGCCGCTCGCGCTTCGCCCTGCGCTGGTACACCTGGCTGTTGCTGGTAGTCGTGGTTGCCTATGGCCTGGCGTTCGCCATGCATTGGGATGACCGTGGCGTGCTGTGGGTGAAGGAACGCTTCGAAAGCGCCGCCGAGAAGCAGGAAAGCATCTGGCTGCCGGATTACCGCGCGGTGATCGACGCCAAGCCGCTGGCGGGCATGGAGAAGGACGAGGCTTCGGACGTGGCCTACGACCCGCAGACCAAGACGCTGTTTTCGGTGATGGGCAAAAACCCGTTCCTGGCCGAGCTGACCTTGCAGGGCGACGTGCTGCGCAAGATGCCGCTGGTGGGCTGGAGCAATCCTGAGGCTGTCACCGTGCTGGGCAATGGTCTGCTGGCGATCGTCGACGAGCGTGACCATATGGTGACCATCGTCAAGGTCGATGCCACGACCCGTGAACTGAACATCGCCGATTTCCCCAAATACGATCTTGGCCCTTCGAAAGACCAGAACAAGGCGTTCGAGGCCGTCACCTGGGATGCGCGCAATCAGCAGTTGTTGCTGGGCGAGGAGCGTCCACCGGCGCTGTTCACCTGGAAGAGCGACGGCCAGAAACTGATCGGCGACAAGCAGAAACTGGCCAGCGATGAACTGGATATACGCAATCTGTCGGCCCTGGCCATCGACCCGCGCACCGGCCACACCCTGGTGTTGTCCGCCGACTCTCATCTGCTGCTGGAGCTGGATGAAAAGGGTGAGCAGGTCAGCTTCATGACCCTGCTGCGCGGCTTCAACGGCCTGAAAAACACCATTCCCCGCGCCGAAGGCGTGACCATGGACGAGGCGGGCACGCTGTACATCGTCAGCGAACCGAACCTGTTCTATCGCTTCGAAAAACAGAAGTGATTCCCTATGGGGGCTGATGGCCATTAAGCTTTAATTCAGACAGGCGTGATATTTCATCCGCCTGTTTTGATTCCGAGCCTGCGTCCATGCGCCGATTTGCCCGCCCCAAACCGCTGATTCTCCTGGTATTGATGATTGCGCTGATCCTGTTGATCGCGATCGGTCAGTACCTGCGCCTGTTCGAGCGGGCCTGGTTCAATCTGCACACGCTTTGGAGGCCGATGAATGAGCAGTCCATCGGCCTGGATCAGTATCGGGTGGTCCTGGAAGGGCAGATCATCGAAGGTCTGGACGATGATGTCTCGGCATTGACCTTCGATCCGGTGCGCAAGAGCCTGTTCACCGTCACCAACCAGAATTCGGAGCTGATCGAGCTCTCCCTCGACGGCAAGATCCTGCGGCGCATCGCGCTTGTCGGTTTTGGCGATCCGGAAGCGGTTGAGTTCATCAGCGCCGACACCTACGTGATCACCGACGAGTATCAGCAGCGCCTGATCAAGGTCCGTGTCGAGAATGACACCACGTTCATCGATGCGGCGGATGCCGAGCAGATGACCTTGGGCGTGCACATGAGCAGCAACAAGGGCTTCGAGGGTCTGGCCTACGATTCGGTGGGCAAGCGCTTGTTCGTGGCCAAGGAGCGCGACCCGATGTTGATCTACGAAGTGCACGGGTTTCCGCATTTCAATCCGGAAAAATCCTACGCGGTGCACGTCATCAACAACCCCAAGCGCGATGCCGGGATGTTTGTGCGTGACCTGTCGAGCCTGCAATACGACGAGCGCAGCGGTCACTTGATGGCGCTGTCCGACGAGTCGCGGCTGATTCTGGAGCTGGATGTGGACGGCCGGCCGTTGAGCACCATGGCCTTGCGCAAGGGCAGCCAAGGGCTGCAAAAGACCGTGCCCCAGGCGGAGGGGATCGCCATGGATGACGAGGGGACGATGTACCTGGTGAGCGAGCCGAATCTGTTTTACGTCTTCAAGAAACCCGCGCAGCCCTGAAAGCAACATAAATACAAATGTGGGAGCGGGCTTGCTCGCGAAAGCGGTGTGTCAGTCGACATCAATGTTGCCTGACACACCGCTTTCGCGAGCAAGTCGAATCGTCGCACCGCCGCTCCCACAGGGTATTTCATCAACCCACAGAAAGGTGGGTTACTTGGCCTTGAGGGTCTTCACACCCTCACTCGTCCCCAACAACAGCAAATCCGCCGGCCGCGCCGCGAACAGGCCGTTGGTGACCACGCCCACGATCGCATTGATCTGCGCTTCCAGCTCAACCGGGTTAGTGATCTGCATGTTGAACACATCGAGGATGATGTTGCCGTTATCGGTCACCACGCCTTCGCGGTAAACCGGGTCGCCGCCCAGTTTCACCAGCTGGCGGGCCACGTGGCTGCGGGCCATCGGGATCACTTCAACCGGCAGCGGGAAGGCGCCGAGCACCGGCACCAGCTTGCTGGCGTCGGCGATGCAGATGAAGGTCTTGGCCACGGCCGCGACAATCTTCTCGCGGGTCAGGGCTGCGCCGCCGCCCTTGATCAGATTCAGGTGCTCGTCGCTCTCATCGGCGCCGTCGACGTAAAACTCAAGGTCGCTGACGGTGTTCAGTTCGTACACCGGAATGCCGTGACCCTTGAGGCGCGCGGCAGTGGCTTCGGAGCTGGCCACCGCGCCATCGAACGCGCCCTTGTGCTTGGCCAGGGCGTCGATGAAGCAGTTGGCGGTGGAGCCGGTGCCGACCCCGACGATGCTCTTGTCGTCGAGTTTCGGGAGGATGAAGTCGACGGCGGCCTGAGCCACTGCCTGTTTGAGTTGATCCTGGGTCATGCGGGCTCCGAGGTGCCGAAGAGGGGGAACGAAAGGCCGGCATTATAGGCTTCGGGGCGGGGAAGGTCATTGCCCGATTGGCGGGCCGGCGCCAATCCCTGTAGGAGCCAGCTTGCTCGCGATGGTCGTCAACGATGACGCGGGCTGTCTGAATGCCCGCGGTG
>NZ_JBSVXG010000385.1:0-3207 GCF_054070595.1 Pseudomonas sp. SDO55104_S430
TGCGGTGTGTCGTCCAAAAGTGTTGTCGATTAACATGTCCTTTTCGCGAACACCCCCGCTCCCACATTGGGTACAGCGTTCGTCTTTAAGACTGCTTTTCGAACTTCAGATCCCAAACCCCATGCCCAAGACGTTCGCCACGGCGTTCGAACTTGGTGATCGGGCGTTCGGCCGGGCGCGGTACGCACTTGCCGTCTTCGGCGAGGTTGCGATAACCCGGCGCGACATTCATCACTTCCAGCATGTACTCGGCGTACGGCTCCCAGTCGGTAGCCATGTGCAGAACACCGCCGACCTTCAGCTTGCTGCGCACCAGTTCGGCGAACGAAGCCTGCACGATGCGGCGCTTGTGGTGACGACTCTTGTGCCACGGGTCCGGGAAGAACAGCATCAGGCGATCGAGGCTGTTGTCGGCGACGCAACGGTTAAGCACTTCGATCGCATCGCAATCGTAGACCCGCAGATTGGTCAGGCCCTGAGTCAGCACGCCATTGAGCAGCGCACCGACACCCGGACGGTGAACTTCGACACCGATGAAATCCTGCTCCGGCGAGGCCGCCGCCATTTCCAGCAGCGAATGGCCCATGCCGAAACCGATTTCCAGCGAGCGCGGTGCCGAGCGGCCGAATACCTGGTCGTAATCCACCGGCGCATCGGCCAGCGGCAGCACGAACAGCGGCGTGCCCTGATCCAGGCCACGTTGCTGGCCTTCGGTCATGCGCCCGGCGCGCATCACGAAACTCTTGATGCGGCGGTGTTGGCGCTCGTCGCCTTCTTCCGTCTGGATAGGCGTGTCGTTCGATTCAGTCATCAATGGCTCTTACTTGATCAGACCATCCAGCGGCGAAGAGGCGCTGGCATAGAGTTTTCTCGGCATGCGGCCGGCGAGGTAGGCCAGGCGGCCCGCGACGATCGCGTGTTTCATGGCTTCGGCCATCATCACCGGCTGTTGCGCGTGGGCGATGGCGGAGTTCATCAGCACGGCTTCGCAACCCAGCTCCATGGCGATGGTGGCATCGGAAGCGGTGCCGACACCGGCATCCACCAGCACAGGAATCTTGGCTTCTTCGAGGATGATCTGCAGGTTGTACGGGTTGCAGATCCCCAGACCCGAACCGATCAGACCGGCCAGCGGCATGACCGCGATGCAGCCGATTTCCGCCAGTTGACGGGCGATGATCGGGTCATCGCTGGTGTAGACCATCACGTCGAAGCCTTCCTTGACCAGAGTCTCGGCGGCCTTGAGGGTTTCGATCACGTTGGGGAACAGGGTCTTCTGGTCCGCCAGCACTTCCAGTTTCACCAGGTTGTGGCCATCGAGCAGCTCACGGGCCAGGCGGCAGGTGCGCACAGCTTCGACAGCGTCATAGCAACCGGCGGTATTCGGCAGGAAAGTGTAGCGATCCGGTGACAGCACTTCGAGCAGGTTCGGCTCGCCCTCGATCTGGCCCAGGTTGGTGCGACGCACGGCGAAGGTGACGATCTCGGCACCCGACGCCTCGATGGCCTGGCGGGTTTCTTCCATGTCACGGTATTTGCCGGTACCGACCAGCAGACGCGACTGGTAAGTACGACCGGCCAGAACGAAAGGCTTGTCGCTACGAACGATGCTCATGGGAAATCCTCTGTAGGGGTGAGGTTCTTGCAGAATGCTTGGTGCTGAGGCCGCAGGCCTTTTGCCGGATGACTAGCCGCCGCCGATGGCGTGCACCACTTCGACCGAGTCGCCATCGTTGAGCGTGGTGTCTGCGTGCTGACTGCGCGGAACGATATCCAGATTGAGTTCGACCGCCACCCGGCGTCCGGTCAGATCCAGACGGGTCAGCAGGGCCGCAACGGTTTCACCGTCGGGCAGTTCAAGGGATTCACCGTTCAACTGAATGCGCATGCCAAATGCCGCCATCATTTTAAAGGGCTGGCATTCTAGCCCGATCGTGACCTAAAGGTCAGCAATAAGCGTCAGGCGGTCAGCGGCAAGCGCCAGGCGGCGAGGCCCAGGCAGAGCCAGCCCGCAAGGAAGCACAGGCCGCCGAAAGGCGTGATGATCCCCAGCTTGCTGATGCCGGTCAGGGTCAGCACATACAGGCTGCCGGAGAACAGCAGGATGCCGATGGCAAAGGATGCGCCGGCCCATGTCACCAGGCGCCCCGGGATCTGCGTGGCCAGCAGCGCGACGCCCAGCAGCGCCAGGGTGTGCACCAGTTGATAGGTGACGCCGGTGTGGAAAATCGCCAGGTACTCGGCGCTCAGGCGGTTTTTCAGGCCGTGGGCGGCAAAGGCCCCAAGGCCGACACCGGTGAAACCGAAGAAAGCGGCCAGCATCAGAAAGCCACGCAGCATGAAGAACTCCAGTCAGACTCGATCAACAGGGTCTGTATAATGGCCCGCTTCAACGGGTTCGGCCAAGCCATCTCTATGCTGCGTATCTATTTCCGTCGTTTCACCAAGGCCGTGCTCTGGTTCATGGCTGGCAGCGTATTGCTGGTGCTGATCTTTCGCTTCGTGCCACCGCCGGGCACGGCGCTGATGGTCGAGCGCAAAATCGAATCCTGGATCGATGGCGAACCCATCGACCTGCAGCGTACCTGGAAGCCCTGGGAAGAGATCTCGGACGATCTGAAAGTCGCGGTGATTGCCGGCGAAGACCAGAAATTTCCCGAGCATTGGGGTTTTGATATCGGTGCGATCCGCGCTGCGCTGGCCCATAACGAGTTGGGTGGTTCGGTTCGCGGGGCCAGTACGCTGAGTCAGCAAGTCTCGAAAAACTTGTTTTTGTGGTCCGGTCGCAGTTGGGTACGCAAGGGCCTGGAGGCCTGGTTTACCGCGTTGATTGAGGTTTTGTGGCCCAAGCAGCGGATTCTTGAGGTGTATCTGAACAGCGCCGAGTGGGATGACGGGGTGTTTGGCGCAGAAGCGGCGGCGAAGCATCACTTCGGTACCAGCGCCAGGAATCTCAGTCGGCAGCAGGCGAGTTTGCTGGCGGCGGTATTGCCGAACCCGCGCGTATGGAGCGCGAGCCATCCGACCAGCTATGTCGCGCGGCGTGCGGGGTGGATTCGGCGGCAGATGAGTCAGCTGGGCGGGGATAGTTATCTGTTAGGGCTCAATGATTCGCGTCGGGCGCCGTGGTCTCAATAACCGCGATCGCCCACTGTGGGAGCGAGCCTGCTCGCGATTGCGGTGGATCATCCAACATCTCTAGCGCCT
>NZ_JBSVXG010000386.1:0-3198 GCF_054070595.1 Pseudomonas sp. SDO55104_S430
AGCCAGCATCTTTGTCGGCTGACACGCCCTCTTCGCGAGCAAGCCCGCTCCCACAGTTGATCTACTTCAACAGGGAGATCTGCTTACTTTCTGGCCACAATCACCGCCCGCATCGGCGCCGGCAGGCCTTCAATGGTCTTGCTGTGATCCTCGGGATCAAGGAAGTCACTCAGCGACTGGTACTTCATCCACTCGGTACCGCGCTGCTCCTCCACCGTCGTGGTACTCACATCCACACACCGCACATCCGTGAACCCGGCGCGACGCAGCCACAGTTCCAGCGCCGGCACCGACGGCAGGAACCACACGTTGCGCATCTGCGCGTAGCGATCTTCCGGCACCAGCACCTGATGCTGGTCGCCTTCGACCACCAGGGTTTCCAGCACCAGCTCGCCGCCTTTGACCAGACAATCCTTCAGCGCCAGCAAGTGCTCGATCGGCGAGCGGCGGTGGTAGAACACGCCCATTGAAAACACGGTGTCGAAGCCCTCGAGATTCGGCGGCAGGTCCTCAAAGGGAAACGGCAGGTGCCAGGCGTTCGGCTGCGACAGGTAGCGCTGCACGGCCTGGAACTGGCAGAAGAACAGCCAGTTCGGATCGACGCCGATCACGCTGTCGGCACCGGCGCCGAGCATGCGCCACATGTAGTAGCCGTTGCCGCAACCGACATCGAGAATGCGCTTGCCCTTCAGATCCAGGTGCGGGGCGACCCGCGACCACTTCCAGTCCGAGCGCCATTCGGTGTCGACGTGCACACCGAACAGGTCGAACGGGCCCTTGCGCCACGGCGACAGGCCCATCAGCGCGGTGCGCATCTGTGCGCGGGTGGCGTCGTCGCAATCGGTGTCCAGCTTCAGGCCGTCGAGCAGATCGACTTCGGTCGGCTGGACAGCGGGCAGGGCGTCCAGCGCGCTTTGCCAGCGTTCGAGGTCGCCGTGACCTTTCTCCATCTTCTTGTCGAGTTGCTCTTGCAGGGTGTTGGCCCATTCGGCCAGCGGCGTGCCGGCCAGACGGCGGGCGAGGGGGGACAGATCAATCATGGCAAGGCAATCAACGAGGCAAAGTTAAGACACTGGAACCACGGCACGACTTTCGAGAACCCGGCCGCCAGCAGGCGTTCGCGGTGTTCTTCGAGGCTGTCGGGCTTCATGACGTTTTCGATGGCGCTGCGCTTCTGGGCGATTTCCAGTTCGCTGTAGCCGTTGGCGCGCTTGAAGGCGATATGCAGGTCGGTGAGCAGCGCGTGCTCCTGCTCGTCTTCGAAGCGCAGTTTTTCCGAAAGAATGAGAGCGCCGCCGGGCAGCAGCGACTGACGGATGCGCGAGAGCAATTCGGTGCGCTGTTGCGGGGCGATGAATTGCAGGGTGAAGTTCATCGCCACCACCGAGGCGGGCTGGAAGTCGAGGGCGAGGATATCGCCTTCGATCACGTCCACCGGCAGCAGCTCCTGGAACATCGAATCCTGAGCGTTGAGGTATTCGCGGCAACGCTCGACCATGGCTGCGGAGTTATCCACAGCGATCACCCGGCAGCCTTCGGTACGAACGTGACGGCGCAGCGCCTGAGTCACCGCGCCCAGGGATGAGCCGAGGTCGTAGAGCACGCTATTGGGCTGGGCGAACTGCGCGGCGAGCACGCCGAGGTTTTCCACGATGGTCGGATAGCCGGGCACCGAGCGCTTGATCATGTCCGGGAACACCCGCACCACGTCCTCGTTAAAGGCGAAGTCAGGCACCTGGGCCAAAGGCTGGGCGAAAAGGCGATCGGGTTCTTTGCTCACGGCGGTTCCGGCGGTGTCGGGGAAAAGGCCGGCATTTTAGCCAAGTTGGCGGGCGGATGCGCGGATTGTCTGATAAACCGCTGGTTTGTCCCCAGATCGTGTTTCGCCAACACAGATCGTTCCCACGCTCTGCGTGGGAACGCCGCCCGGGACGCTCTGCGTCCCTTCACAAGCGTGACGCAGAGCGTCACAGGATGCATTCCCACGCAGAGCGTGGGAACGATCAAGATCAGCGTTCGGTTCGGGAAAACGCGGAGGCTGTAATCCCCCACTGCCCCAACCAATAACTGAGGATGATCACATAGGGCGCCGCCTCGAACGGCGCCACAAACCGGCTGATGCCAATCACGCTGTCCGAGAACACGAACGCCACCGCGCCTGCCGCCGCCAGCAGCGCCGAGCGCTTGGGCACGTCGGTGCCGAGCCGCGCCAGTGCGCGCCAGAGCATGGCGCTGATGGCCAATCCGTAGACAATCACCGGGAGCAGCAATGGCCCCAGCCCGTGGGAGATCAGAATCCCCAGCAACACTACGCCCACAGCCAGGGCGATGATCAGCGGCAACAACGCCAACCGCCGGCAATCGCTCAGATAGGCTTTCAGATAGGCCAGGTGCGCCACCAGAAACGCGCCCAGCCCAAACACAAACAGATCCCCCGGCAACGCCAGCAGCACATCGCCGATCAGGGAAAAAATCAGTCCCAGGCTGATCCAGCGGCGGTAGTCGCCGGGCGGTGCGTCGTGCAGCCAGCCGAGCAGGGCGAGGACGGGCAGTGGCTTGACCAGCAGGCACAGCAGCGACGCGTGCACGCTCAGGCCGTAGAGGAAGGTTGCTGCGCCCATCAGCGCCAGAATCAGCCAGCCCATGGTCAGTTGACCGAGATGGCGCAGTCGAAGGCGTCCACCGGCAGCACTTCCGGCGCCCATGGTTGTTGCGACGTCAGGCGCAGACGCCCGTTGCCGGGGGCGAAGGCCTGGAAGCGCCAGGTCGACACACCGGCCGCACCGACCACGCCGGCATCTTCCGGATTGCGATACACCTCAGGCCCCAACGAGCGCAGCACGCCACCGGCCGAATCCTGGATCGACCAGCGATAACCCGTGGTCGGGTTGCTGGGCAGGGTCAGGATCAGGTTCTGCCCGCTGATGAGCTTCACCGGGCATTCGCTTTGTTTTTCCACGGTCACGTTATGTTTCGGCGGCGTGGCACAACCGGCCAGCAGCGCGAGGGCGAGGGGGACGAACAGGCGAGTGGGGGACATAGGGGCTCCGGCGTTCACGACGAACGGCGAGCATAACCGAGATGAGACAAAATGTGACAGGCAGGAAGTATTGGGTTGGCAGCGCTGACGCCTTCGCGGGCAAGCCTCGCTCCTACAGGTTTCGTGGTGCGCACAGTAGTTGTGTACGACATAAATCC
>NZ_JBSVXG010000387.1:0-3197 GCF_054070595.1 Pseudomonas sp. SDO55104_S430
CGAGGAACACACCGCCGGCGATCTGGAACGTGCGAATGGCATCGGCCTGCCGATCAGTCAGGCGCCAGGCCATGTAGGCGCCGCTGCCGATCAGGAACACGAATGTCAGGGTGAGCAGCGGCTCGATGACCGCTGAGCGATAAACCACCCGGAACACCTTCATCACTGCGGTGTGAGCCTCTGGGCCGATCAGGCCGAAAAAGTGATTGCTGAAATGGAAGCCCAGGTACACCACCACCGCTGCTGCGGCGACACCGTGCCAGAACCTGACTCTGTTCTTGCCCTCCACCAAAGTTTTGGGTTGCCGCGGTGTTTTGTCCGCAATGGCGATCAGGCCGATCAGGGAAGTCCAGACCACTGTCAGGAAACCGATGTCCCAGGTCGGTTTGCCCAGCAGCAGGAAGATCACGCCGGTAAACACGAAGATCGGCGCCACCGCGCCCGACACCAACGCCACTCGACGCGCCAGCACTTCGGCTGAACTCGGCATCGGGTTGCGCCCCAGGAAGATCGCGCAAGACAGCCCGATCAGCGGCATGAAAATGGCGAGCATCAGCACAAGCCCCGCCATCAGCCATGCGGCAACACCCGCACCCTGGGTGATCTTGACGCTGTAGGTGTTGAAGCAAATCAGCAGAAAGGGATAGATCAACGCAATGATCGGCCCGAGGAACCATTGCATCTGCGGCTTGACTGCCGAAGCCTCCGAAACCGATTGCATCTGATATGTGCGCATAAAAAGTACCCAGTAGCGTGAAAACATAAGGAGGTGATCATCTTTGTCCGGGACTGGACTAAAGTATTGATCCAGTTTCCGACAATCTGATTGAGCCACTTCAGGCGCCATACATGAACGACAACGTTTCCAGCCAGGTCACCTGGTCCCTCGCCCTCGATGCTCGCCAGGAGGGTGAAACCCTGCAGAACTGGCTCTACAGAGCGCTCCGCCAGGACATCCTGGGCGGGCGCCTGCCGCGCAATCATTTGCTGCCCGGCACACGCCATCTGGCCGCGCAATACGGATTGGCCAGAGGAACGGTTCAGGCGGCGTACAACCAACTGCTGTCCGAGGGTTATCTGGAAACCGCAAAGGGCAGCGGGACACGGGTCAGCCTCACCCTTCCCCACGATCACCGCGCCCAGGCCCGCCGAGCGCCAGAGTCCACCGAGTCAACCGATGCAGCGCCCCTTCTGCCCACTTCCCGCTGGGCCCGTGAGCTGGTCGAACAGTCCCCCGCTTTTCTACTGGATTCGCAATCCCAGTCAAAACCCTTCGTTCCGCACTGCTGCGATGTCGCCAGCTTCCCGATCGATATCTGGCGCCGACTGCACGCCAGGCACCTGGCCGCCGTCCAGCCGACGATTCTGTCCAGGCGCACCGCGCAGGGTTCACCGGCATTGCGCCAGGCCATCGCGGATCACCTGGCAATCGCCAGGGGCGTGGCGGTGAGCGCGGAAAACATCGTGCTGGTCAGCAGCGTGCAGCAGGCCCTGGATATTTGCCTGCGCCTGATCATCGAGCCCGGCGATGCGGTGTGGATGGAAGATCCGGGTTACACCGGTGCCAGGCAGATCCTGCTCGGCGCCCGTGCGAACGTCGTTGACGTACCTGTAGACGAGTTGGGGATTGTCGTCGACGAAGGCATCAGGAAAGCACCGCACGCGCGCCTTGCCTACGTGACGCCCTGTCGACAGGCGCCCATGGGGGTGGCCCTGTCACCCGACCGGCGCCTGACGCTTTTGCAGTGGGCACGGGACAATGGCGCCTACGTGTTCGAGGACGATTACGACAGTGAGTACCGGTTCATCGCCAAACCGATCCCCGCGCTCAAGAGCATGCCCCAGGCCGACCACCATGTGATCCTCGCCGGTACCTTCAGCAAATTGCTGTTTCCCGCCATCGGCCTGGCCTACCTGGCGCTCCCGCCACAGCTGGTCGAACCCTTCACTCGAGCGATGTCCCTGACCGCGCGCAATGCCAACAGCCTGGCCCAGGCGGTGTTGGCAGACTTCATGACCGAGGGCCATTTCGATCGTCACATCCGCAAGATGCGCAAGCTCTATGCCGCCCGTGCCAAAGCGTTCGAAAGCTTGTCCAGGCAGCTATGGGCCGACTTCATCGAGTTCACGCCCATTCACGCCGGGCTCGACGTGGCGGGACGGCTGAAGGGCTTTTCGGAGCCCGACGCATTGGCATTGCTGCAAAACTGCGGTATCGGCGCCTTTCCCCTGAGCCGGTACACTCAAAGCGTCGTAATGCCGCCGGGCCTGGTGATGGGGTTCGCCGCGCACACCGAATCACAAATAGAGCAGAAGATGATTCTGGTCGCACAAGCCCTGCTTGATTCATCCGCCCCCCACAGGAATTGACCCATGCGCATCGCCCTGCTGTCCGACATGCACCTGTCCGTCAACGCGATCCCTTTTCCAAAGGTGGAGGCTGACATCGTCGTGCTCGCCGGCGACATCGCACGGCCGGCCAGGGCCATCGAATGGGCCAGCGCCTGCCCGCTGCCAATCCTGTATGTGGCGGGCAATCATGAGTTCTACGGCAGCGATCTGGCGTCGACTTATGAGCAGCTGCGCGACCTGTCCCGAGGCACGCGGATCACGGTGCTGGAACGCTCGGAGCATGTGCACGGCGGCGTGCGGTTTCTCGGTTGTACGCTGTGGTCTGACTATCGGCTGTTCGATGAAGGCCCGCAGCGGGATCTGGGGGTCGACATGGCCACGGACCTGATTCGCGACTTCAGCCATATCAGGATCGCACCGGACTTTCCCGAACTGTTCACTCCGGCGGTATCACAGTTGATTCACCTGCAGACTGTCGCCTGGCTGGACGACTGCTTCCGGCGCGACAGCACCACACCAACAGTGGTGATCTCCCACTTCGCCCCGACCCGCTCGAGCATCGCGCCGATGTTCGCCGAGTCACCGATCAACTCGAGTTTCGTGTCGGACCTCGAAGAGAAAATCAGGCAATGGCGGCCGGTGCTGTGGCTGCATGGCCATACCCACGGCAGCTTCGATTACCGGGTGGGCAATACCCGCGTGGTGTGCAATCCACGGGGCTATGCCGGCAATGGCGTGAACGAAAACCCCGAATTCAACGGCGCACTGGTCCTCGAAATCTGACCCCGCCCCTGTAGGAGCGAGCACGCTCGCGATGGTCGTCAACGATAACGCTGGGCATCTGA
>NZ_JBSVXG010000388.1:0-3153 GCF_054070595.1 Pseudomonas sp. SDO55104_S430
TACAGGTTCGACGACGTTTCTGTAGGAGCGAGGCTTGCCCGCGAAGCTTTTCAATGGATCGATAGCCACATAACAATGTGTTCGATAATCGAACATTTAGTCGATTATCGGATTGTTCAAGGTTTTTCACAGGCTTAATCTTCAGTGACTGCGGCGCTGCGCATCGGCGCCTTTTTCCACTGTCGGTTAACAACAAATGGGAGCCTGCCCCAATGGCTGAGATTCTTTCGCTGCACGACGCGGTGAAGCAATTCGTGAACGACGGCGATACCGTTGCGCTCGAAGGCTTCACTCACCTGATCCCGACGGCGGCGGGTCACGAAATCATTCGTCAGGGCAAGAAAGACCTGACCCTGGTACGGATGACGCCTGACCTGATCTACGACCAGTTGATCGGTGCCGGTTGTGCTCGCAAGCTGATTTTCTCCTGGGGCGGCAACCCGGGCGTTGGTTCCCTGCACCGTCTGCGTGACGCCGTCGAGAAGCAGTGGCCGCACGCCATGGAAATCGAAGAACACAGCCATGCCGACCTGGCCAACGCCTACGTCGCCGGCGCTTCCGGCCTGCCATTCGCAGTCCTGCGCGCCTACGCCGGTTCCGACCTGCCGAAGGTCAACCCGCTGATCAAATCCGTCACCTGCCCGTTCACCGGCGAAGTGCTGGCCGCCGTGCCTTCGGTGCGCCCGGACGTCACCGTGATTCACGCGCAGAAAGCCGACCGCAAGGGCAATGTGCTGCTGTGGGGCATCCTCGGCGTGCAAAAAGAAGCCGCGCTGGCTGCCAAGCGTTGCATCGTCACCGTTGAAGAAATCGTCGACGACCTCAAGGCGCCGATGAACTCCTGCGTCCTGCCGACCTGGGCCCTGAGCGCGGTCTGCCACGTACCGGGCGGCGCGCATCCGTCCTACGCCCACGGTTACAACGAGCGTGACAACCGTTTCTACCAGGCCTGGGACCCGATTGCCCGCGACCGTGAAACCTTCACCGCGTGGATCAATGAATACATCCATGGCAGCGCTGACTTCAGCGAGTTCAAGGCCAAACTGGCCGCCGCTTCGGAGGCGAAGTAATGACTTACACCACCAATGAAATGATGACCGTCGCCGCTGCCCGTCGCCTGAAGAACGGCTCGGTATGCTTCGTGGGCATCGGCCTGCCATCGAAAGCGGCCAATCTGGCGCGCCTGACTTCCTCGCCCGACGTGGTGCTGATCTACGAATCGGGCCCGATCGGCGCCAAGCCGAGCGTGTTGCCACTGTCGATCGGTGACGGTGAGCTGGCGGAAACCGCCGACACCGTGGTGCCGACCGGCGAAATCTTCCGCTACTGGCTGCAGGGCGGTCGCATCGACGTCGGTTTCCTCGGCGCGGCCCAGGTCGACCGTTTCGGCAACATCAACACCACCGTGGTCGGTGATTACCACTCTCCGAAAGTCCGTCTGCCGGGCGCCGGCGGTGCACCGGAGATCGCCGGTTCTGCCAAGAGCGTGCTGATCATCCTCAAGCAGTCGGCGCGTTCGTTCGTCGACAAGCTGGACTTCATCACCTCGGTCGGCCACGGCGAAGGCGGCGACTCGCGCAAGCGCCTCGGTCTGCCAGGCGCAGGTCCGGTGGGGATCATTACCGACCTGTGCATCATGGAGCCGGAAGCCGGCACCAATGAATTCGTGGTTACCGCACTGCATCCGGGCGTGACCCGCGAGCAAGTGACCGCCGCCACCGGCTGGCCGATCCGTTTCGCCGACAGCGTCGAAGTCACCGCCGAGCCGACCGACGTCGAGCTGACCGCGCTGCGCGACCTGGAAGCCCGTACCGCCGCGGCCCACGGCCAAGCACCTGGAGAAGCGTGATGCGCGAGGTTTATATCTGCGACGCGATTCGCACCCCCATCGGCCGTTTCGGCGGTGGCCTGTCGGCGGTCCGCGCCGACGACCTGGCTGCCGTGCCGATCAAGGCTTTGATGGAACGCAATCCGTCGGTGGACTGGACGGCAGTGGACGAGGTGTTCCTCGGCTGCGCCAACCAGGCCGGTGAAGATAACCGCAACGTGGCCCGTATGGCGCTGCTGCTGGCGGGCCTGCCGGAAACCATTCCGGGCGTGACCCTCAACCGTCTCTGCGCTTCGGGCATGGATGCGATCGGTACCGCCTTCCGCGCCATCGCCAGCGGCGAAATGGAACTGGCGATCGCCGGCGGCGTCGAGTCGATGTCTCGCGCACCGTTCGTGATGGGCAAGGCCGATGCCTCGTTCTCGCGCAACATGAAGCTGGAAGACACCACCATCGGCTGGCGTTTCATCAACCCGCTGATGAAAGCCCAGTACGGCGTGGACGCGATGCCGCAGACCGCCGACAACGTGGCCGACGACTACAAGGTCTCCCGCGCCGACCAGGACGCCTTCGCCCTGCGCAGTCAGCAGCGCACCGCCGTGGCCCAGGCCGCCGGCTTCTTCGCCGAAGAAATCGTTGAAGTGCGCATTGCCCATAAAAAGGGTGAAACCGTGGTCAGCCAGGACGAACATCCTCGCGCCGACACCACCCTGGAAGCCCTGACCAAGCTCAAGCCAGTCAACGGCCCTGACAAGACCGTCACCGCCGGCAACGCTTCCGGTGTGAACGATGGTGCGGCGGCGTTGATCCTGGCTTCGGCTGAAGCGGTGAAGAAGCACGGCCTGACCGCTCGCGCGAAAGTGCTGGGCATGTCCAGCGCCGGTGTTGCACCGCGCGTCATGGGCATTGGTCCCGTGCCAGCCGTGCGCAAGCTGACCGAACGCCTGGGTGTGGCTGTCAGCGATTTCGACGTGATCGAACTCAACGAAGCCTTCGCCAGCCAGGGCCTGGCCGTGCTGCGTGAACTGGGCATCGCTGACGACGCGCCGCAGGTCAACCCGAACGGTGGCGCCATCGCCCTGGGCCATCCGCTGGGCATGAGCGGTGCGCGCCTGGTGCTGACGGCGCTGCATCAGCTTGAAAAGACCGGTGGCAAGAAAGGCCTGGCGACCATGTGTGTGGGTGTCGGTCAGGGCCTGGCCCTGGCGATTGAGCGCGTGTGATGCGCTGAGGGTGTTCTCTATATTGGAGAACACCCAAATCCCTGTGGGAGCGGGCTTGCTCGCGAATGCAGTGTGTCAGGCAGCATCGCTGTCGACTGACAC
>NZ_JBSVXG010000389.1:0-3060 GCF_054070595.1 Pseudomonas sp. SDO55104_S430
TGAACGATAACGCGGGGAATCTGATGCCCAGCGGCGTTCTTGAGACCATCGCGAGCGTGCTCGCTCCTACAGTTAAAGAATCTTACTGACCGAACTGCCGCCCCAAGCCACCCGGTACACCGTGGATATCGGTCTCTTCCCACGGCCCTTTCGGGCTGATCGAGCGGCTCCAGCCGTTGTTCCAGCGGTAGTAGGTGCGCTGGCGGTAGAAGGTGTTGGGCTGATCCTCGAGCACATAGACACCCAGCTTCGGGTCCCAATGGCTGCTGCCCCCAGGCGGCGGCGCGAAGCTCGCCGAGGTGCGCGGCAGCGGCTTGGCGGGCTTGGGCGGGGCTGTCGGCGTGGTCGGCTTGCTCGGCACTGTAGTAGGTGCCGGCTTGGTACCCGGCTGCGACGGCGGGATCGGCGGCGGTGTCGGCTGCTCGGGTCGCTGGACCGCACAAGCGCTCAGCCCGAGAACGACGCTGAGCAGGGTGATACGAGCGATGGCGGTCATGACGATGCTTCCTGTTGATTCCCGGGTTTATTTATCCGGGCTGTCGATGGTGAGTGTCTGCGGCGCGGTGGTGCTGCTGGCCAGAGGCTGACTGCGTCCGATCCACTCGCCTGCCGTCGGTTGGCCGGCGCGGGAGATGCGCGCAACCAGTTGGACTTCAGGGAAGTTCGACAGTTTCAACTGCGGCATCATTGCGTCAGCATCGCCCAGTTCGACGGTTGCTGGCAGGTCAGCCACGGTCAGGCGCTTGGCCGCCAGCGGCGCGGGCGGACCCGAAGTCGCTCGGGCGAAAATGAACACGCTGTCACCCGGCTGTACTTTGGCCTTCAGGTCCGCTGCCAGATCCACCTGGACCTTGAGCAGCGCACCAGTCTTGGCTACCGCAGCAGGAGCAGGAGCCACCTTGCCGCCGCTGGCCTCCAGCTTCTCGGTGGCGCGGGTAATGCCGCCCTGCAGGGCGATGCGCGACTTGTCTTCCGGCGGCAACTGCACCATCAAGCGATTCCAGTAATCGATGGCGTCCTGATAACGCTGAGCTTCGAACGCGGCAATGCCGAGCAGCCCCAGGCTGGTGACTTCGTTAGGATCGGCTTTGAGCGCTTCATCGGTCAGCGCCTGGATCTGCTCCGACCACTTCTTGCCCTCGGCGAAATACAGAGCCTGTGCCCATTGCCCCAACAGTTCCGGCTGGCGCCCGGCGAGGTTCACGGTGCGCTCGAAGATCTTCGCCGCGTCCGCAGGACGCTCTTCAGTCATGTAGGTACGACCGAGGAAGTACAGCGCTTCGGCGGATTCCGGCTGAGCCGCGACCGCACGCTCCAGGCGCTGGGTCATTTCTTCCATCGATTTGGGCGCGTGGGAGAACTCCCGGGTCAGCTCGACTTTGTCGCTGGCACCGAAATGCAGGTACAAACCAAGACCCAGCACCGGTACCAGGATCGCCGCCAGCAACGGCGCCGGTTTGCCCAGGCGCGAAGCACGCGGCACGACAGCACCTTCGGTATCGGCGAGCAGTTCGCGCGCAGCTTCGGCGCGACCGGCCTCCATCTGCGCGGCATCGAGCACGCCTTCATCCTGCTGAGACTGCAACTCAGCCACGCGCTCCTGATACAGCGCCACGTTCAGGGCGGTACGATCCTCTTCGAGCTGGGCGCGACGGTGGCGCAGGACGGGGATCAGCAGAAAACTCAGGGCCACCAGAAGCAGCAGACCTGCAGCGAGCCAGAAATCAATCATTCTTGGTTTTTATCCAACAGTTGGTCGAGGCGCTTGCGCTCCTCGGCAGAAAGCGAGTCCGGGGTTTCGGCGCGTTGCGTGCGACGGCGGCGGACGATCACGGCGATGACCACAAAACCGCCCAACAACAGGCCGGCAGGGCCGAACCAGAGCAACGCGGTCTTGGCGTTCAGGGCAGGCTTGTAGCGGACGAAGTCACCGTAGCGGTCCACCATGAAGTCGATGATCTGCTGGTTGTCCTTGCCCTCACCGAGCATGCGGAAAATCTCTTTGCGCAGGTCGGCGGCGATCGGTGCGTTGGAGTCGGCGATGTCCTGATTCTGGCACTTGGGGCAACGAAGTTCCTTGGTCAGCTCGCGAAAACGCTCACGATCCCCTTCCTTGGCAAACTCGTAGGTGTCGATGGCGGCATGGGCCACGCCGGCCATGCTCAAGCCCAGGACCACCGCGGCGAGCCAGCGCTTCATGGCTTGGCCTCATCGACCAGCGCCTGATACTTGGCTGCCAGTTTTTCGCGCCAGACCTGCTCGTCGATCACCCCGACGAACTTGTCGCGAATGATGCCCTTGGCGTCGATGAAGAAGGTTTCCGGCGCGCCATAGACACCCAGGTTCAAGCCCAGGGTGCCGGCGTCGTCACGGATGTCCAGCTGATAGGGATTGTGGAACTCGCTCAGCCACTTCAAGGCGTCGGCGTTGACGTCCTTGTAGTTGATGCCGTAGATCACCACGCCCTTCTCGGCCAGCTTGTTCAGCACCGGGTGCTCGACCCGGCAGGAAATGCACCAGGTGCCCCACACGTTGACCAGTGCCGGTTTACCGACGATATCGGCACGGGTCAGGGTCTTGTCGCCCTGCACAGTCGGCAGGGAAAACTCCGGGAAAGGCTTGCCGATCATCGCCGACGGCAACTCGGCCGGGTCCAGGTACAGACCGCGATACAGGAAAACAGCGACCACCAGAAAAATCGCCAGCGGCAACAGCATCAACCAACGTTTCATGCAGTGGCTCCATCCATACCCAGTACTTCACGCACCCGGCTTTTTACCTTGACCCGATAACGCCGATCCAGCGCCGCCAACAACCCACCGAGACCGGTGAGCAAGCCGCCGAACCAGATCCAGCGTACGAACGGTTTGACGTGAACGCGAACGGCCCAGGCACCATCGCCCAGCGGTTCGCCCAGCGCCACATAGAGGTCACGGGTGAATCCGGCGTCGATCCCGGCTTCGGTCATGACCGAATTCTGCACGGTGTAGAGGCGTTTTTCCGGGTGCAGCACGCTGATTTCCTTGCCATCGCGGATCACCCGGATGGTGCCCTTGTCGG
>NZ_JBSVXG010000390.1:0-3054 GCF_054070595.1 Pseudomonas sp. SDO55104_S430
CGTGTCAGTCGACATCAACGTTAACTGACACACCGCTTTCGCGAGCAAGCCCGCTCCCACATTGGACTTGCTGCGACGCTCAGGACTGCTTATTGAACAGTCGGCGTCTCGCCAGCTTCCTGCATGCGCTGCAGCTCTTGCGCGTACAGCGCATCGAAGTTCACCGGAGCCAGCATCAGCGCCGGGAACGAGCCACGGGTCACCAGGCTGTCCAGCGCTTCGCGAGCGTACGGGAACAGGATGTTCGGGCAGAACGCGCCCAGGGTGTGGCTCATCGAAGCGGCGTCCAGGTTCTTGATCAGGAAGATACCGGCCTGTTGCACTTCGGCGATGAACGCCACTTCTTCACCGTTCTTCACGGTGACCGACAGGGTCAGCACGACTTCGTGGAAATCGTTTTCCAGTGCCTTCTGACGGGTGTTCAGATCCAGACCGACGCTCGGCTCCCACTGCTGGCGGAAGATCGCCGGGCTTTTCGGGGCTTCGAAGGACAGGTCACGTACGTAGATGCGCTGCAAGGAGAATTGCGGTGCGGATTCTTCTTCGTTAGCTGCAGTGTTCTGTTGGTCAGTCATCTCAGATCCTTTCTGATCTTGGTTCTTTTATTGGGTAGGAAATTCAGGCCTTGAGCAGCGCATCGAGCTTGCCGCTGCGCTCCAGGGCAAACAAATCATCACAGCCACCGATGTGGCGCTCACCGATCCAGATCTGCGGCACGGACGTGCGTCCCGCTTTCTGAGCCATGGCGGCGCGCACCTGAGGCTTGCCATCGACCTTGATCTCCTCGAAGGCCACGCCTTTGTTCTCGAGCAGAAATTTTGCTCGCGAGCAGTAGCCGCAGTAATCGCTGGAGTAGATGACGACGTGGCTCATGTCACTTCACCAGCGGCAAATTGTCGGCTTTCCAGCTGGAAACGCCACCGGACAGCTTGGCGGCGGTGAAACCGGCCTTCACCAGTTCGCGAGCGTGGGTGCCGGCGGTCTGGCCCATGGCATCGACCAGGATGATGGTCTTGGACTTGTGCTTTTCCAGCTCACCCACGCGTGCAGCCAGTTTGTCGTGAGGAATGTTGACCGCGCCAACAATGTGACCGGCGGCGAAGTCCTTGCTCGGACGGATGTCGATTACAACGCCGGCGTCCTTGTTGACCAGCCCGGTCAGTTCGCCGGTGCTCAGGCTGCGGCCGCCGCCTTGCATCTGATAGGCAATCAGCAGAGCCAGCAGTACGACGAAGATACCGACAAGAATGTAGTGGTTGGTGGCGAATTCAATCAGGTGAGCAACCATCGAAGGAGGTTCCAGGGCATTAAAATGTCGGCCAGTATACACAGCCCCCAAGGTGGGCCAAACCCCGTCCGGCGGTGACGTGGCCGGAACTTCGCTTTAAACTGCCACTCCCATTTTCCCATCGCCCTTTTTAACTTAAGCCAGAGTGGATTCCATGACTACCACGCCTAAACCTTTGGTCCTGATGATTCTCGACGGCTTCGGTCACAGCGACAGCCCTGACTCCAACGCGGTGTTCGCGGCGAAGAAGCCGGTACTCGACCGTTTGTGGGCCACCGTGCCGAACGGCCTGATCTCGGGCAGCGGCATGGACGTCGGCCTGCCGGACGGCCAGATGGGCAACTCCGAAGTCGGTCACATGAACCTCGGTGCAGGCCGCGTGGTGTACCAGGACTTCACTCGCGTGACCAAATCGATCCGCGATGGCGAATTTTTCGAGAACCCGACCATCTGCGCCGCCGTGGACAAGGCCGTTGCAGCGGGCAAAGCGGTGCACTTCATGGGCTTGCTGTCCGATGGCGGCGTGCACAGCCACCAGGATCACCTGGTCGCCATGGCCGAACTGGCTGCCAAGCGCGGCGCCCAGAACATCTACCTGCATGCTTTCCTGGACGGTCGCGATACGCCGCCAAAAAGCGCGCAATCGTCGATCGAACTGCTCGACGCGACCTTCCAGGCTCTGGGCAAGGGCCGCATCGCCAGCCTGATCGGCCGTTACTTCGCGATGGACCGTGACAACCGTTGGGATCGCGTGGCCCAGGCTTACAACCTGATCGTCGACGGCCAGGGCGAATTCAACGCCGCCACCGCTCAGGAAGGCCTGCAAGCGGCTTACGATCGTGGCGAAAGCGACGAATTCGTCAAAGCCACCTCCATCGGCGAGCCGGTAAAAGTCGAAGACGGCGACGCCGTTATCTTCATGAACTTCCGCGCCGACCGCGCCCGCGAACTGTCCCGCGTGTTCGTCGAAGACGATTTCAAGGAGTTCGAGCGCAGCCGTCAGCCGAAACTGGCCGGCTTCGTGATGCTGACCCAATACGCCGCCAGCATCCCTGCTCCCTCGGCTTTCGCGCCCGGCAGCCTGGAAAACGTGCTGGGTGATTACCTGGCGAAAAACGGCAAGACCCAGCTGCGCATTGCCGAAACCGAGAAATACGCCCACGTCACCTTCTTCTTCTCCGGCGGTCGCGAAGAGCCGTTCCCGGGCGAAGAGCGCATCCTGATCCCGTCGCCGAAAGTCGCCACCTACGACCTGCAGCCGGAAATGAGCGCACCGGAAGTCACCGACCGCATCGTCGACGCCATCGAAAACCAGCGTTACGACGTGATCGTGGTCAACTACGCCAACGGCGACATGGTTGGCCACAGCGGCGTGTTCGACGCGGCAGTGAAGGCGGTCGAATGCCTGGACACCTGCGTCGGCCGCATCGTTGACGCGCTGGAGAAAGTCGGCGGCGAAGCCCTGATCACCGCCGACCACGGCAACGTCGAGCAGATGTCCGACGAAACCACCGGCCAGGCCCACACCGCCCACACCACCGAGCCGGTACCGTTCATCTATGTCGGCAAGCGTGACCTCAAGGTCCGTGAAGGCGGCGTATTGGCGGACGTGGCACCGACCATGCTGAAACTGCTGGGGCTGGAAAAGCCGGCGGAAATGACCGGGACCTCTATCCTGGTGTAATCCGCCCGCCCAAACGCTGCAAATCCCCTGTGGGAGCGGGCTTGCTCGCGAATGCGGAGTGTCAGTAATGCAGATTGCGACT
>NZ_JBSVXG010000391.1:0-3046 GCF_054070595.1 Pseudomonas sp. SDO55104_S430
TCAACGATAACGCTGGCAGCCTGACACCCCGCGGTGTTTGGGAGTCCATCGCGAGCGTGCTCGCTCCTACAGGAAGCTACAACGGCGCGATAACGTCACTCAGATAATCCGCCAACCGCCCCAACATCGCATCACACCCGCGCAACTGCTCCACGGAGATGAACTCATCAGGCTTGTGCCCCTGATCCATGCTGCCAGGCCCGCACACCACCGTCGGAATCCCGGCCTGCTCGAACAGCCCACCCTCGGTACCAAAAGCCACGGTGCCGAAATCCGAAGACTGGCTAAGGATCGCCAGCAACCGCGCCGCCTCACTCTCCGGTGGCGTGGCCAAACCGGGATAGGCACTCAGCGGCCGCAACCTGATATCCGTATCCGCCTGGACTGCCCGCATCTTCGGCAACAGGTGCTGCTCGGCGTACGCCTGCAACTGGCTGGCCACCTGCTGGGCATCGAAGTTCGGCAGCGCCCTCACCTCGAAATCGAACTCGCATTCAGCCGGTACGATGTTCAATGCCCTGCCACCTTTGATCACCCCGGTTTGCACCGTGGAATACGGCGGATCGAAACGCGAGTCATGGTGATCGGGATGCGCCAGCTGCTCGCCGATGCTGCCCAACCGACCGATCAGCTGCGCGGCGTACTCGATCGCATTGACCCCATAAGGCGCGTAGGCCGAATGGCAGGCGGCACCGCGCACTTCACAACGCATCGCCAGTTTGCCCTTGTGACCGAGCACGGGTTTGAGCTCGGTGGGTTCGCCGATCAGGCAGAGTGCGGGTTTGTGCGGACGCTTCTGCAGCTCTTCGAGCATCGGCCGGACGCCCAGGCAACCCACTTCTTCATCGTAAGAAAACGCCAGATGCACCGGGACCCGAAGGGGGCGCTGCACAAAGAGCGGAACCGCCGCGAGCACCGAAGCGATGAAGCCTTTCATGTCCGCCGTGCCGCGCCCGTAGAGACGCCCATTGTTTTCGCTCAGGCGAAACGGTTCCACCGTCCAGGCTTGCCCGTCGACCGGCACCACATCGGTGTGGCCCGAAAGCACCACGCCGCCGGAGGTCTGCGGGCCAATGCTGGCGAACAGATTGGCCTTGGTGCCTTCGTCGTTGTAGAACAGCTCGCTCTGCACGCCATGCCCGGCCAGGTAATACTGGATGAAGCGAATCAGTTCCAGGTTGGAGTCGCGGCTGACCGTAGCAAAGCCGACCAGGCGCTCCAGCAGGTCGCGGCTGGAGACTTCACTCATCCCCCGGCACTCCGTAGCTCGGTGCCGCTGTCGGGTTGAGCGCGCGGGTCAGATAGTCCTGCATTTGCGATCGGTAGGCCTGCCAGAGACCGGCGAGCTGACCGATGGGATCTTCCTCGGCCCAGTCGACCCGCAAATCGATGATCGGCCAGGTGTAATCGCCCACCACTTTCAGCGCCGCGGAATGCACCGGCCCAGCCTCGCCACCGGCAGCCATGGCAGCCTGCATCGCCGCCAGCAGGCGATCCGCCAACTGCCCGGGCTCGGCCTCGAACGCCTCAACCATGGCCTCGATCACCCGTACATCGCTGAGCAGATTGCCCGCCGCCACGCACTGCTCGCCCTTCACGGCGTTGTGCACGCCCAGCGACTCCTTGCCACTGAAACAGGCAATCCGCCCGGACGCATCGATCACCGTGACCTGCCGATACTGGCTCCAGCCGTTGGCACTCAGGGCCTTGTCCAGCGCGGCCTCGGCCTCCAGATGCTGGTGCTCCAGCAGATCGAGAATCTGCGGTCCCAGCGCCGGCAGCGTGATGTTCTGCGTAGACACCGCCCCGACCCCTGCCCGCGCCCAGGGACAACGCGCGCCCACCGCAATGCTTGAAGAACTGATGGCGATGCCTAGCTGCCCGGTCTCGGGGCAACGTCCGATAATCGAGAACGTCATGACTTACTCCTGTCGTTTCCTGTGCGTGGGAATTTGTATTCTGTTCATGCACAGGGAAGGGAGAAAGCAGGTTTTTTGTGGCTATTGATGAGGAAAAAACTGGGCAGGTGATTGCCGTTATTTCGCCCCTGAAATCGCAAGATGCGTTAGAGCCCAACTGCGCAAGAAGTTGCGCAAAAAAATGTGGATAAAGCTGTGGACACCTTTCTGCACGCTATGTCGTTCGAGGCCTACAGATGAGTGCGCAAGAAGTTGCACAGCACTGCGCAACTTCTTGCGCACTTTTTGGGGTGATTTGGCGTCGAAATGTTTCAAAAATCGGCTAAAGCCTCTTCATCTACCCGGTTTCATTGGCCCTCAATATTTCTGGCACGTTCCTTGACTAGGACTCAGGCACCCACCGGGCGATTTTGCCCTCTGGGAACCCCTGAAATTTCAGCAAGGAGCACACTCATGGCAACACCCGCATACATGTCCGTTACCGGCGAAAAACAAGGCCTGATCACCGCTGGCGCCTTCACTGCCGACTCCGTGGGCAACACCTTCCAGGAAGGTCATGAAGACCAGGTCATGGTTCAGGCATTCACCCACGACGTGATCATCCCGCGTGACCCGCAATCCGGTCAGCCAACCGGCCAGCGCATTCACAAACCCGCTGTGGTCACCAAGGTCTTCGACAAGGCTTCGCCGCTGCTGCAAGCCGCGCTGACGTCCGGAGAGCGCATGACGGAAATCGAGATCCAGTGGTTCCGCACCTCCGCGCAAGGCACCCAGGAGCACTACTACACCACCAAACTGGAAGACGCGATCATCGTTGCCATCAACAACAAGATGCACAACTGCCAGGACCCGGAAAACCTGCACTACACACACCTGGAAGAAGTGCATTTCACCTACCGCAAAATCACCTGGACCCACGAAGTCTCCGGCACTTCCGGTTCCGATGACTGGCGCGTCCCCGTCGTTTAATCGCAGCTGACCGTTACAGGCATCGACCCACCTAACAGGTCGATGCCCTTCAAACCGTTCGCGTGCGCCGAGGCCTTTCAAGCCATCGGTGCACGCAGCACAGCACGAGGAACACGGAATGTTCGCACCCGCCAATCAACCCCAATTCGCCCTGACCA
>NZ_JBSVXG010000392.1:0-3017 GCF_054070595.1 Pseudomonas sp. SDO55104_S430
TCAATGGTGGCTGACGCACCGCATTCGCGAGCAAGCCCGCTCCCACATTAGATCTCAGTTGTCTCAAGTCCCAGGTCCGCGAGATAGGCCCAGGGATAGATCCCGCGTTCGTGGCCGTCGCTGAAAACCAGCTGCACACCATACCCCTGCGGATTCAATTCGATCACCCGAACCCGCTCATCCACCAGCGGCGTCATCCCGCGCAAGCGAAACGCCCGGCATTGCGAGCACGGGCATTGGCGGCGCAATTGGGCATGATCCAGCAACTGCACACGGCCATCTGGCCAGCTCAGGCGCAACTGGTGTTTGCTGCTTGAATTGCCGATCGCCAGCGGGTTCATTGCAGCTGACTCAATGCGATGCGCACCGCTTTGCGCACTTCCGGATCGCCGTCGTCCTGGGCGGCCTGCAAAGGTGCGATGGCGCCTTTATCGTTCAATTCCCCAAGCGCCAGCGCGGCCTCCTTGCGCAGGTTGCTGATGCGATGGCAGAGGGTTTCGATCAGCGGATCGAGGGCGGCTTTGTAGCGCAGGCGGCCGAGGCTGCGGGTGGCGCGCAGGCGCACTTGCCAATAGTCGTCGCCGAGGGCTTCGATCAAGGCGGGGCCGGCGTCGGCGTGACCGACCTTGCCCAGGGTGGTCGCGGCCTCCTCGCGAACCTGCCAGGCCTGGTCCCGCAAGGCCTGACTCAAGGCCGGCAGCACCTGCGAATCGGAGGCCAGGCCCAGGGCTCCGGTGGCAGCGCGGCGCACTTCGGTGTCCGCATCATCGCTGGCCAGGCGCGCCAGTGCCGGCAAGGCATCGAGCTGTTTGAGCCAGCCCAGCACGCCCACCGCTTCGCGGCGAACGCTGGCGTCCTGGTCGCTCAACGCCTGCAATGCCGCTGGCGCTGCCTCGGCAAGGCGCAACTCGCGCAAGGCCCGGAACGCGGCGATGCGCACGCCGCTGTCGGCATGCCCGGTCCACGGCAGGATCACCCTTCCCGCCTCCGCGCTCTTGAGCAGGCTCAGGCTTTGCGCGGCGGCAGCCTGCACCGCCGGCGACGGATCGGTCAGGGCCTGGCACAGGGCCTCGACCACCGGCGCGTCCTCCCAGGCTTCGAGCAACCGCGCAGCTTCGGCGCGAACCTCTTCGCTCGGGTCATCGGCCAGTCGATCGATCAGCCACAGCAGGCCGTCAGGTTCCTCAAGGTCCGCCAGTTCGATCAGGGCAATGCGGCGCACGCCGGCATCCTCGTCGGTCAGGCGCGGTTGCAGGGCCAGAATGTCATCGTTTTCGGTTACATCGAATAGTTGGGTCATAGGGCAAATCGCGGCAGTTTGTTTTCTGTGGGAAGTCCGAGCGGGTTCAGGCGCGGCAGTTGCCGACCGTCCTGGTGATGCAGCAGCTCCAGACAATGGCGTTTCAAGCGGGAGAACTCGTGGCTGGTCACCAGTTCGGTGGTGCGCGGCCTTGGGAAATCCAGGCGCAGGTCTTCGATGATCCCGCCCGGGCGCGAACTCATGACCAGCAGGCGATCGGCGAGGAACAACGCTTCGTCGATGTCATGGGTGACGAACACCACGGTGGTGCGAATTCGCGTCCAGATGTCGAGCAACAGCTCCTGCATGTTCAGGCGAGTCAAAGCATCGAGGGCGCCGAACGGCTCGTCCATCAGTAACAGGCGCGGACGGTTGACCAGCACCCGGGCGATCTCGACCCGCTGCTGCATGCCGCCGGACAGCTGGTTCGGCCAGCGCTCGGCGAAGCCTTCCAGGCCGACTAGCGCAAGGATTTCATCGGCGGCCCGGTGCCGTTCGGCCTTGCCGATGCCGCGCATTTTCAGGCCGAAGGCGACGTTGTCGCGCACCGTGCGCCAGGGAAACAGCGTGTGTTGCTGGAACACCATGCCCCGTTGCGGAGACGGCCCGGCGACCTGCGCGCCATCGACCTTGAGGCTGCCGCTGCGCGGTTGCAGGTGCCCGGCCAGGGCGCCGAGCAAGGTGGATTTGCCACAACCGGACGGCCCGAGAATGCACACGAACTGGCCCGGTTCGATCTGGCAATCCAGACCCTGCACGGCTTCGAAGGCGGCTTTGCCTTCGCCCAGGCTGATCGACAATTCGCGGATATCGATGCGCCCTTCGGGCTGCTGAAAACTGCTCATCAGGCTTTTCCTCGTGGTCGGTGCCAGGGCGTGAACAGTCCGCCCAGGCGTTTGATCAGCAGGCTGCTGCCCATCCCCAGAACGCCGATCAGCAACATGCCGACCACAATGTCGGGGTAGTTCTGGATGGTGTAGGACTCCCAGGTGTAATAGCCGATGCCGAACTGGCCGGAGATCATTTCCGCCGTCACCAGGCAGAACCACGAGGTGCCCATGCCGATGGCCAGGCCGGTGATGATGCTCGGCGCGGCGCCCGGCAGGATTACCTCCAGCAGCATCGCCCGGCGCCCTGCCCCGAGGCTTTTCGCCGATGCGATCAGCCGTGGGTCGACGCCTTCGACGCCGTGCACGGTGTTGAGCAGAATCGGGAACAAGGCGCCGGTGAAAGTGATGAAGACCATCGACAGTTCCGACGAGGGGAACATCAGGATCGCCAGCGGAATCCACGCCACGGCCGGGATCGGGCGCAGCACTTCGAGCGGTGGCAGCAGCAGGTCTTCGGCCCATTTCGAACGGCCGATGGCCAGGCCAAGTGCGATGCCGATGACCAGCGCGGCGAGGTAACCGGCGAACACCCGGCCGAGACTGCTGCCCAGATGCTGGGCGAGTTTGCCGGAGTCGCCCAGGCCCAGCGCAGCTTCGATCACGGCCAGTGGCGTGGGCACGTTGGCGAAGGTGACGAGGCCCAGGTTCCAGTGGTGGCTGGCGGCGAGTTGCCAGAACAGCAGGCAGAGCAGCAGTGAGGTGGCTCGGGGGAGCCAGCGTTTGAATGATCTGATCAAGGTATACCTCTCACCCGGCCCCCTGTAGGAGCGAGCACGCTCGCGATGGTGGACCGGACACCGCGGGGTGTCAGGCTGCCAGCGTCATCG
>NZ_JBSVXG010000393.1:0-2989 GCF_054070595.1 Pseudomonas sp. SDO55104_S430
TCATTCGGCACAGATGTCGCCTGACACACCGCCTTCGCGAGCAAGCCCGCTCCCACAAGGTTTTTGAGTGATTCAAAGAACAGGAGGACACCACCTTATGGCCGTATTTTCCCATTGCGTCGGCGCCCAGACCTATCGCTTCGACAGCCTCAAGGAAGTGATGGCCAAGGCCAGTCCGGCGCGCTCCGGGGACTTTCTGGCCGGTGTCGCCGCCCTCAACGATGTCGAACGGGTCGCCGCGCAGATGGCGCTGGCCGATATTCCATTGAGCCACTTCCTGCAGGAAGTACTGATTCCCTATGAAGCCGATGAAGTCACCCGACTGATCATCGACACCCACGACAAACAGGCGTTCGCGGTCGTCAGCCACCTCACCGTCGGCGGTTTCCGCGATTGGCTGCTCAGCGATGCCGCCGATGAACAGCCCCTGCGCGCCCTCGCCCCTGGTCTGACCCCAGAAATGGTCGCTGCCGTCTCGAAGATCATGCGCGTACAGGATCTGGTGCTGGTGGCACAGAAAATCCGCGTGGTGACGCAGTTCCGCGGCACCCTCGGCCTGCGCGGGCGACTGTCCACTCGCCTGCAACCGAACCACCCGACCGACGAACCCGCCGGTATCGCCGCGAGCATCCTCGATGGCCTGCTGCACGGTAATGGCGATGCCATGATCGGCATCAACCCCGCTACCGACAGCATTGCTTCCATCTGCGCCATGCTGGAGATGCTCGACGCCATCATCCAGCGCTACGAGATTCCGACCCAGGCCTGCGTGCTGACCCACGTCACCACCTCCATCGAGGCGGTGAATCGCGGTGTGCCGCTGGATCTGGTGTTCCAGTCGATCGCCGGCACCGAAGCGGCCAACGCCAGTTTCGGCATCAATCTGAACGTGCTGAAAGAAGGTTATGACGCAGGCTTGAGCCTCAATCGCGGCACGCTCGGGCAGAACCTGATGTATTTCGAAACCGGCCAGGGCAGCGCCCTGTCGGCCAACGCCCACCACGGCATCGATCAACAGACCTGCGAAACCCGGGCCTACGCGGTGGCGCGACATTTCAACCCGTTTCTGGTGAACACCGTCGTAGGCTTCATCGGCCCGGAATACCTCTACAACGGTAAACAGATCATCCGCGCCGGCCTCGAAGACCACTTCTGCGGCAAGCTGCTGGGCGTGCCGATGGGCTGCGACATCTGTTACACCAACCACGCCGAAGCCGACCAGGATGACATGGACACCCTGCTGACCCTGCTGGGCGTGGCCGGAATCAACTTCATCATGGGCATTCCCGGCTCCGACGACATCATGCTCAACTACCAGACCACCTCGTTCCACGATGCGCTCTACGCCCGGCAGACCCTGGGCCTCAAGCCGGCGCCGGAATTCGAGGCATGGCTGGCGAAGATGGGAATTTTCACCCAGGCGGACGGCAAGGTGCTGTTCGGCAACAGCCTGCCGCCGGCTTTCCGTCAGGCCTTGGCGCAATTGGGATGAGTGTTGATATGGAAAAACTGCCCTTCGATCCGCACAACCCCTGGCAGGAACTGCGACGCCTGACCCCGGCGCGCATTGCCCTGGGCCGCACCGGCACCAGCATGCCGACCCGCGCTCAACTGGACTTTCAATACGCCCATGCTCAGGCGCGGGATGCGGTGCATTTGCCGTTCGACCACCGGGCGCTGCGCTCGCAACTGGCCGAACACGGACAGGACAGTCTGCTGCTGCACAGCGCCGCAACAGACCGCAACAGCTACCTGCAACGCCCCGATCTGGGGCGAAAGTTGAGCGATGACTCCGCACAAGCGCTGCGTGATTACGCTTCGGCCCAGCCGGGCGGCGTCGATTTGGTGATTGTGGTCGCCGACGGCTTGTCAGCTTTGGCGGTTCACCGGCATACCCTGCCATTTCTGGCGCGTATGGAAGAACACATCCGGGCGGAGAACTGGAGCGTCGCCCCGGTCATCCTCGTGGAACAGGGCCGCGTTGCAGTCGCTGACGAAATCGGCGAACTGCTGGGCGCCAGAATGACCGTGATCCTGATCGGCGAACGCCCTGGCCTGAGCTCTCCGGACAGCCTGGGTTTATATTTCACCTACAATCCCAAGGTCGGCCTGACGGACGCGTACCGTAACTGCATCTCCAATGTGCGTCTGGAAGGCTTGAGTTACGGCATGGCGGCACACCGTCTGCTGTATTTGATGCGCGAAGCCTGTCGGCGACAGTTGTCGGGGGTCAATCTGAAGGACGAAGCGCAGATTCACACGCTGGAGGAGGATTCAGGCTCAGACATGAAAGGCAATTTCCTGCTCAGCCCGCCGCAGGTCTGAAACGTTTGCGCGTTGCACTTTCGTTCCAGGTTGAGGCAGGATCGGATCCACGGCCTCCCGAGTTCCCCGTCGCCGTCCAAGCACGCAAGACAGCCACTTGAAGACGAGACTTACCATGCGGATTATTCAAGCGACCCTCGAACACCTGGACCTGCTGACCCCGTTGTTCGTCAAATATCGCGAGTTTTATGGTTCCCTGCCGTATCCGGACTCGTCCCGGGCTTTCCTCGAGAAACGCCTGCGCCGTAAGGAATCGGTGATCTACCTGGCCTTGTCCGATGAGGACGACAAGAAACTGATGGGTTTCTGTCAGTTGTACCCAAGCTTCTCCTCCCTTTCGCTCAAGCGCGTGTGGATCCTCAACGACATTTACGTCGCCGAGGACGCCCGTCGCCAGCTGGTAGCCGATCATCTGATTCGCACCGCGAAGAAAATGGCCAAGGAAACCAGCGCCGTGCGCATGCGCGTTTCCACCAGCAGCGACAACGCCGTGGCGCAGAAAACCTACGAATCCATCGGATTCAAGGAAGACACCGAGTTCAAGAACTACGTGCTGCCGATCAGCGACAAGCTCTGATATACGCTTAGCGTGGCCTTGTGGCGAGGGGGCTTGCCCCCGTTGGGCTGCGAAGCGGCCCCAGAAAATGGGACTGCTGCGCAGTCC
>NZ_JBSVXG010000394.1:0-2934 GCF_054070595.1 Pseudomonas sp. SDO55104_S430
GTGCCAGTCGACATCAAGTTTGACTGGTCCGCCGCCATCGCGAGCAGGCTCGCTCCCACAGTTGTTTCCGGTGAGCCCTGCTACAGCGTTAGAGATCCGACTCCTTCACCACCCGCACCTTCGACGCATCCAGCGCATACGCCGCGTCTGCCAGGTCATTGCTGACCTTCTCGACCTTCAGCGTGCCGGTAACCCACAGCGGCGTGTAGATATCATTGAGCTTCAAACCCTTGGGATAACGCACCAGCACCAACTGGTTGGGCGGCGGTGGCGGGACGTGGATGCAGGCGCCTGGATACGGCACGAGGAAGAACAGCGTGCTGTGGCCCTTGGCGTCGGTTTCCAGCGGCACGGGATAACCGCCCAGACGAATGTTCTTGTCGTTCATCGAGGCAACGGTCTTGGTCGAATACATCACCGCCGGCAGGCCTTTGCTCTGCTTCATGCCACCCTTTTCGGTAAAGGTGCCATTGGCTTCGGGGGAGTTGTGATCGATCTCGGGCATGGCCTCGAGGGCTTTCTGATCCGACTTGGGCATCAGTTCCAGCCAGTCGGTTTCCGGCAGTTCGCCGGCGTGGGCCAGACCGCTACCCACCAAGAGAAGAGACAACAGAAGACGGCGCATGAAGGTGCTCGGTAAAGGAAAGGTCGTGAAACGCCGAGCATTCTAGTCCTCTCGGACTGCGCAGCCGAGAGGACTTTGTCGCTTGAATCAGTTCTTTTTGATCAGGCCGTAGATCACCAGCAGGATGATCGCGCCGACCAGAGCACCGATGAAGCCGGCTGCCTGGCCCGCCTGGTAAATGCCCAGGGCCTGGCCGCCGTAGGTGGCCGCCAGCGAACCGCCGATACCGAGCAGAATGGTCATGATCCAGCCCATGCTGTCATCGCCCGGTTTCAGGAACCGCGCCAGCAGGCCGACGATCAGGCCGATAAAGATGGTTCCGATAATTCCCATGGCATTTCCCTCTGAATTGGAAGATATGCCAAAGCCTAGTCAGACTTTGGCATCCTGCCATGAGAGAACGGCGGTCCTTGAATGGTTCCGCCGTTGCCACATGAAACTGCGGTTACTCTGCGATGAGCGCTTCGACCTTGAGGATCTGCGCCGCCAGCGTCTCGCGATCGGCGCAACGCAGGTTGGCGTGACCGACCTTGCGGCCGACCTTGAACGCTTTTCCATAGTGATGCAGATGGCAATCGGCGATGGCCAGGACTTTTTCGGTCTCGGGCACTTTGCCGATGAAGTTGACCATCGCACTCTCACCGACCTTGGCGGTCGACCCCAGCGGCAGGCCGGCTACCGCTCGCAGGTGGTTTTCGAACTGGCTGCACTCGGCGCCTTCAGTGGTCCAGTGTCCGGAGTTGTGCACCCGCGGGGCGATTTCGTTGGCCTTGAGGCCACCGTCGACTTCAAAGAACTCGAACGCCATCACACCGACGTAGTCCAGTTGCTTGAGCACACGGCTGGAATAGTCTTCGGCCAGGGTCTGCAGCGGGTGATCGGTGCTGGCCACGGACAGCTTGAGGATGCCGCTGTCATGGGTGTTGTGGACCAGCGGGTAGAACTTCGTTTCGCCATCGCGAGCGCGCACGGCGATCAGCGAGACTTCACCGGTGAACGGCACGAAGCCTTCAAGCAGGCAGGCCACGCTGCCCAGCTCGGCGAAGGTGCCGACCACATCTTCAGGAGTGCGCAGGACTTTCTGGCCCTTGCCGTCGTATCCCAGGGTTCGGGTTTTCAGCACGGCCGGCAGACCGATGGAAGCCACGGCGGCGTCCAGATCAGCCTGGGACTGAATGTCGGCGAACGCCGGGGTCGGAATCCCCAGGTCCTTGAACATGCTCTTCTCGAACCAGCGATCGCGGGCGATGCGCAGGGCTTCCGCACTCGGATAGACCGGCACGAATTGCGACAGGAACGCCACGGTTTCCGCCGGCACGCTTTCGAACTCGAAAGTCACCAGATCGACTTCATCGGCCAGCTGACGCAGGTGGTCCTGATCACCGTAATCGGCGCGCAGGTGTTCGCCCAATGCAGCAGCACAGGCGTCCGGCGCCGGGTCCAGGAAAGCGAAGTTCATGCCCAGCGGAGTGCCCGCCAGCGCCAACATGCGACCCAACTGGCCGCCACCGATTACACCGATCTTCATCGTCAACAACCTCAGGCGATGCGTGGGTCTGGATTTTCCAGGACGCTGTCTGTCTGCTCAGCACGGAAGGTTTTCAGTACTTCGTGGAACTGCGGGTGCTTGGCGCCCAGGATGCTCGCCGACAGCAGCGCTGCGTTGATCGCACCGGCTTTACCGATAGCCAGGGTGGCAACCGGAATACCGGCCGGCATCTGCACGATGGAGAGCAGCGAATCGACGCCCGAGAGCATTGCCGACTGAACCGGTACGCCCAACACCGGCAGGTGGGTCTTGGCCGCGCACATGCCAGGCAGGTGAGCCGCGCCACCGGCACCGGCGATGATCACCTCGATGCCACGGGCTTCGGCTTCTTCAGCGTACTGGAACAGCAGGTCCGGGGTACGGTGGGCAGAAACCACTTTCACCTCGTAAGGGATGCCGAGCTTTTCCAGCATATCGGCGGTGTGGCTAAGGGTGGACCAATCGGACTTGGAGCCCATGATCACGCCAACCAGTGCACTCATCGTCGAGCCTCTTCTCTCTGGGCGCCCGCAGGCGCGTCAAAAACAACAAGCCACGCATTATGCGTGGCTTGAATTGTACGAAAAATGGCCGATCGAGCCGGCCGAAGGCCGCGCAGTATACCGCAATACGGCAGATAAACAGCCCCTGTTTCGACCATCTGTCATACGGCGCAAAGTGCCGGTTTTATTGACTTGTAAGTCAGTCAACACAACACAAATCCATTGTGGGAGCGGGCTTGCTCGCGAATGCGGTGGGTAAGTCGACATTGATGTTGCCT
>NZ_JBSVXG010000395.1:0-2929 GCF_054070595.1 Pseudomonas sp. SDO55104_S430
GGCTGCGAAGCGGCCCCAAAAGAAAGGGGCGGCTTCGCCACCCAACGGGGGCAAGCCCCCTCGCCACATGAGCCCCTCGCCACAGGAGTTCGGTTGGAGGCTTACTCGCTGTCGGGGCTCTTGCGCCGATACGGAAACACATCAATCACCTTCCCCGCCCGAATCGCCTCCTGCAATCCCTTCCAGTAATCGGCGTTGTACAACTCGCCATGCAAGCTGTCGAACAGCTTGCGCTGCCCCGAATCGGCGAACAGGAATGGAGGAAACTCTTCGGGGAATACATCCAGCGGCCCGATCGAATACCAGGGTTCGGACGCCATTTCGTCCTCGGGGGTACGCGGCGGCGGGATGTGGCGGAAGTTGGCTTCGGTGAGGAAACAGATCTCGTCGTAGTCGTAGAACACCACCCGGCCGTGACGGGTGACGCCGAAATTTTTCAGCAGCATGTCGCCAGGAAAGATGTTCGCCGCCGCCAGTTGCTTGATCGCCAGACCGTAATCATCCAGCGCCTCGCGAACCTGCGCTTCGTTGGCGTTTTCCAGGTAAAGGTTCAACGGGGTCATCCGCCGTTCGGTCCAGCAGTGGCGGATCAGCACCGTGTCGCCCTCCACCGAAACAGTGGACGGCGCGACTTCCAGCAATTCTTCCAGGCACGCCGGCTCGAACTTCTCCAACGGAAAACGGAAGTCGGCGAACTCCTGGGTATCGGCCATGCGCCCGACACGGTCGACGCTTTTCACCAGCCGGTACTTTTCGATCACCGTGGCGCGATCGACGTTTTTCGACGGCGAGAACCGGTCCTTGATGATTTTGAATACGGTGTTGAACCCCGGCAGGGTGAATACGCTCATCACCATGCCGCGCACGCCGGGGGCCATGATGAACTGGTCGTCAGTGTTGGCCAGGTGATTGATCAGTGCCCGGTAGAACTCCGACTTGCCGTGTTTGTAGAAGCCGATCGAGGTGTACAGCTCGGCGATGTGCTTGCCCGGCAGGATACGTTTGAGGAAACCGATGAACTCCGCCGGCACCGGTACATCCACCATGAAGTACGAACGAGTGAAGGAGAAGATGATCGACACGTCGGCTTCGTCGGTGATCAACGCATCGATCTGAATGCCGCGACCTTCCAGGTGCAGCAGCGGAATCGCCAGCGGCCACTGCTCGTCGGCGGTGTAGATGCGCCCCACCAGGTACGCGCCCTTGTTGCGGTACAGCACCGAGGAAAACAGCTCGACACTCAGCTCCGGGTCCTTACACACCCAATCCGGCAGGTTCTCGCGCAGCTGCGCCTCAAGACGACGCAAGTCGCCGGGCAGATCGGCGTATTCCTCGCTGAAGCGGTAATCGGCAAAGATGCTGGCGAGCATGCCCGACAGCTGGCCCTGGGGCTTGTAGGTGCGGGTTTGTGCGGCCCGGGCCCGACGCAGGCTCGGCCGGGTGGTGTGGATGAACATGCAGCCGTCGCTGATCAGGTCGTGGCTGAACAGGCCGCAGAAAATCGAGTTGTACCAAGTCTCCGAAAGCTCATCGTCGAAGCGCAGGTCGATCAGCTTGATGTAGGCGCTTTTGACCAGCGGCCAGCAACTGACGTCCAGGGTGTCGTCATCGAATGCGATGCGCAGCCGCTCGACCGTTTCACCGACCTTCTCTTCATACAGGTTGATCCGCGCTGCCGAGGCCGATTGCGTCTCCTGCCATTGCGCCTGCTCGAAGCGGGCCCGCGCACCGTCGGTGATGCGGCGAAAATGCTCGCGGTAATCGTCAAAGCCGTCGAGGATCAGACGGGCGATGTCGGCGGCTGGCCAATTCTGCGGCATGGTGAGACCTCTGCGGGAATTCGAAAGCCTTGAGCTTAGCCAGTGAAGCGGGTGCAGGAGAAGTGTAATTTTCGGCCCGAATTAAATGCCCGATTTGCGGTTGCCATCGATCAGGCGCTCGGCAACACTCTCGTCCCGATCAAGCCAGGAGCGCACCGTGAACCCCGTCGATCTTTTCCGATTACTGTCGCTGGCGGCCATCTGGGGTGCGAGTTTCCTGTTCATGCGCATCATTGCCCCGGAGATTGGCACGATCCCCACTGCGTTTTTCCGGGTGTCCATCGCCGCCGCCGGTTTGCTGGTGATTCTGGGGCTGATGCGGGTGCGCTGGGATTTCAAGGGCAAGCTAAAAACCGTGATGCTGCTGGGGGTGATCAACTCGGGCCTGCCTGCGACGCTTTACTCGGTGGCCGCCCAAGTGCTGCCTGCCGGTTACTCGGCGATCTTCAACGCCACGACGCCTTTGATGGGTGTGTTGATCGGTGGTTTGTTCTTCCATGAACGGCTCACTGTCGCCAGGCTCGGTGGAGTGTTTCTGGGGTTGCTGGGTGTCGGCGTCCTGACCCGCGCCGGTCCCGTTGCCTTTGACACTCAACTGCTGATGGGCGCCCTCTCCTGCCTGCTGGCCACCACCTGCTACGGCTTTGCCGGATTCCTCGCGCGGCGCTGGCTGGATCAGGCCGGCGGGCTCGACAGTAGGCTGTCGGCGCTGGGCAGCATGCTGGGGGCTACGTTGTTCCTGTTGCCGCTGTTCGGTTACAGCGCGATCAGCCATCCTCCGGCGAGCTGGGGCGGCTGGAATGTCTGGCTGTCGCTGCTGGGGTTGGGGCTGGTGTGCACGGCCTTTGCCTACATCATTTACTTCCGCCTGCTCACTGCGATCGGCCCGGTGAAGTCATCCACCGTGACCTTCGCGATCCCGCCGTTCGGGGTGTTGTGGGGGGCGATGTTTCTGGATGAGCCGCTGTCGATGGCGCATGTTTATGGCGGGGTGTTGATTGCGGTGGCGTTGTGGTTGGTGTTGAAGCCCACGGCGACCCGGTAATTTGCGGTGATGATGACGCCTTCGCGGGCAAGCCTCGCTCCTACAGGGTAGGTATGAACAACCA
>NZ_JBSVXG010000396.1:0-2924 GCF_054070595.1 Pseudomonas sp. SDO55104_S430
CATTGATGTCGGCTGAAAGCCAGTCTTCGCGGGCAAGCCTCGCTCCTACAGGGCCCGGGCCTGCCGCCTCACCCTCCGTTCTTGAGCAACCCACCAAAAGCCTCCAACTCACTCTTCTCCACATCCGACACCAGCACATACCGCAGGTGATTCTCCTGCCACGACACCACATTGAACCCGCGAATGGTCTGTGTCTGCCGTGGTTTGTCCGCCTCGGACGCAGGCAGGATGAAGACGTTGATGATGTGCTTGGCCCGGCCATAACTCAGGGCTGCGGTGGTCTGGTGTTGCAGGTAATCCAGGCGTCCGCCGAGCAGGGGGAAACCCTGTTCCTTGTAATCGAACACCGGGGGCGAAAAGTCGAGCTTGCCGGTGAACCAGGGCTTCACCGTATGGCGGTCGGACGACACCACATCGTTCAGATGTTCACCCATCAACGAACGAACATGGCTGGAAACCGCCTCGTCCATCAAGGGCTGTTCGCTGCCCGGTGTCGCGACAAACAGCACCATCGCCAGGGCCAGCGCCGCTGCGGAAAACGCCGGAGCAAACCAGTTTCGCCAGCGTTCGATAACCGAAACCTTTGCCGGCTCGGCGGGAAACACCCGGGCCGTCAACGACGCGGGCGTCTTGTAGTAAGCAGCCTTCTGCTTCACACCCGTCACCAACAGCTTCGCCTGATCATGCTCCCGCGCACACGCCGCGCACCCGGCCAGATGCCCGGCCACAGTCGCGGTCGTCGCAGGATCGAGTTCCTTGTCCAGATAGCCATGCATCAGCGTCTGGCAAGCGGTGCAGTCGAGTTCATTCATGGGCGTGCAACTTCATCAGTTCGAGCTTGAGCATGGCGCGAGCCCTGGCCAGCCTGGACATGACCGTACCGATCGGAATGTCAGCCACCAGGGCGATGTCCTTGTAGGGCAGATCTTCGAGTTCCTTGAGCACGATCACCTCGCGATACGCCGGCGGCAGGGCGCACAGGGCTTGCTGGATCAGCGCCGCGTTTTCGGTGTAGATGGCCAGCAGTTCCGGGGAGTGAGCCTGGCTGGGCAGGTCGTCCTCTTCACTGTGCTCGTCGCTGAACGCCACCCAGTGCCGACCCGCCACGGCCTTGAGCCAGGTGTAACTCTCGTTGCGCACTATCGTCAGGAACCAGGCCTTGGCATTGCCATCGGTGAAACGCTGCGAAAACCTGAAGGCTCGCAGGGCGCTTTCCTGCACGACATCGCTGGCGGCGCTGTCGTTGCCGGTCAGCCAGCGCGCCAGGTTGTAGGCGGCATCCAGGTGCGGCGCAAACAGTTCCTCAAATCGCTTCATAGTGGTTTCCGCACTTACCCACCTCTATAACTGCGCCTCGCCGAGTTTTATTCCCCGAAAAAACTTTATTTTTTGACCGGGAATAAACCCTCGTATTGCCCGGTTTTGCCTCGTGTCAGCGACATCACCCGCTACATGACTGTAGCTCTCCAGCGAGGTAGTACCGATGGACACTCATGCAAAGCAACTCTTGCGTACCGAGGACCTCTTGAATCCCGACCGGCGAACGCTGCTCAAGTGCTCGGCCTGGGCCGGGGCCGGCGTGATCTGGGCCCTGAGCGGCGGCATTCCCCGGGCTTTTGCTTTGGACGAAGCCGGACAGATCTCCGACCCCAAGGCGCTCGCCAGTTCCTTCCATTTCGTGCAGATCAGCGACTCGCACATCGGCTTCAACAAGGAGGCCAATCCGGAACCGCTGAAGACCCTGCAGGTGGCCATCGACAAGGTCATCGCGCTGCCCAAGCGGCCTTCGTTGATCCTGCACACCGGCGACATCACTCACTTGTCCAAGGCCGAAGAATTCGACACCGCCGACCAGGTGCTCAAGGGTTTGCCGGCGACCGTGCACTATGTGCCGGGCGAGCACGACACCCTCGACGAGGGCGGCGGCAAGCTATATCTGCAGCGTTACGGCAAGGGCACCAAGGGTAACGGCTGGTACAGCTTCGATGACCATGGCGTGCATTTCATCGCGCTGGTCAATGTCTTCAATTTCCAGGCCGGGCACGAGGCGAATCTGGGGCCTGAGCAACTGGCCTGGCTGGCGGACGATCTGCGGGCGGTGAGCAGCAGCACGCCGATTGTGGTGTTTACCCATATTCCGTTGTGGACGATTTATCAGCCTTGGGGCTGGGGCACCGAGGATGGCGATCAGGCGATTGCGTTGCTGCGCAAGTACGGTTCAGTGACGGTGCTGAACGGGCACATTCACCAAGTGATCCAGAAGGTCGAAGGCAATATCACCTTTCATACGGCGCGGGGGACTGCTTATCCACAGCCTGCACCGGGTACGGCACCCACGCCGGGGCCGATGACGGTGGCGGCCGATCAACTGCGCAATTACCTGGGCGTCACCGATGTACGCGCGACTCAGGGTGAGCACCCGTTGGCACTGATCGATTCGACACTGGTTTAGGGGAGGGGATGATGATGAAAGCGCGATTTCTGGCAGTGGTCTGCCTGATGTTCTCGATGCCGGTGTGGGCTAATGAAGTGAAGATCGACATCAAGGAATTCATGTTCGGCCCCATGTCCCTGACCATCGCCCCGGGCACCAAGGTGACCTGGGTCAACGACGACGAAATCCCCCACACCGTCGCCGAAACCCACAAGCTGTTCCGCTCGGCGGCGCTGGATACCGGCGACAGTTATTCCTGGGAGTTCGATACACCTGGGGAGTTCGAGTACTTCTGCTCGCTGCATCCGCAGATGATCGGGAAGATCATTGTCGTTCAGTAGATTTGGAGATCACCGGTGGACCCTGTGGGAGCGGGCTTGCTCGCGAAAGCGGTGTGTCAGTCGACATCATTGCTGAATGACACGACGCCTTCGCGGGCAAGCCCGCTCCCACAGTTTTTTGTGCCGATCACAGCATCTCCAAACAACCC
>NZ_JBSVXG010000397.1:0-2917 GCF_054070595.1 Pseudomonas sp. SDO55104_S430
TCAGCTTGAGTATTCATTGACTGACACACCGCCTTCGCGAGCAAGCCCGCTCCCACAGGGTATGGTGTGTGTCAGGGCCTGTCCCAGTACGGCACTTCCCCAAAGCACTCGACAAAGAAATCAATCACCGTGCGCACCTTCACCGACAGCCGTCGGCTGCCCGGCCAGAGCACGCTGATCTGCTGCGGTTCGAAGCTGTTGGATACCTGATAATCCCCCAGCACCGGCACCAGCGTGCCGTGGCGCACCGATTCGCCGATCAGCCATGACGGAAACATCACCAGCCCCAGGCCCTGTTCTGCGGCCTGGGTCAGGGTGTCGGCGTGGTTGCCGGTGATCGGGCCCTTGACCGAATAGGGCGTCCACGGCTGCTGACCCTGGCGGAAGAACCAGCGTTGCAAACCGGCCACGCCCTTGTAGGCCAGGCAATTATGGGCTGCGAGATCGTCGGGATGATGCGGCGTGCCGCGCCGCTCAAGGTAGGCAGGGCTCGCCGCCACTTGAAAACGGTGCGGCGCGAGGATCCGCGCCTGCATGCTGGAGTCGTGCAACGGGCCGATGCGAAACAGCAGGTCGGCGCCTTCCTGCAGCGGGTCGATGTAACTGTCGGTCTGCTGGATATCCAGTTGCAGTTTCGGGTAACGCGCGCACAACGCGCCCAGCCAGGGTGTCAGGTGCCGTTGGCCGAACACCACCGGCGCATTGATCCGCACCAGACCGCTGGGTTCGCTTTGTTGTTCCTGCAATGCCTGTTCGGCTTCTTCCAGTTGCACCAGCACCAATCTGGCGTGATGCCCGAGCATGCGCCCGGCTTCGGTGGGCGTGACCGCGCGGGTGTGGCGGTAGAGCAGTTGCTGGTTCAGGGCCTGTTCCATCAACTGGATCTGCCGCGAAATCGAAGAAGGCGCCAGCCCTTCGCGGCGGGCAACTTCGGAGAAGCTGCCGTGGTCGAGCACCGATACGAACAGGCGCAGTGCCTTGAATCCCAGATCGTTGAGGCCGTGCATGAGTGGTCCTGTTGTGCGGATTGCGCAAAAGTGTTGTCAGAGTACTCCCATTTATTGCAAAGCACCGTCACCGGATAATTGCACCGCCCCCTGTAGGAGCGAGCACGCTCGCGATGGACTCCATGACACCGCTGGGTATCAGGACTCCAGCGTCATCGTTGACGACCATCGCGAGCATGCTCGCTCCTACAGGGTTCGTGTGTTTTCTGGTTAAGGGTGGTGATTTGGGTATGCAAAGTTCTTCAATCGATGGGGCCGGTGTCGTTTCGACGCCGGCAACGAAGCCGGGTTTGCGCCTGTTGCTGTTGCCACTGGTGATCCTGGCAGGCATGGGCCTGTCCGTGGAGGCAGGGCTGCTCGGGCCGTTGGGTGTGCAGGTCGGGCATTTGTGGGCGACCTTGAGCATCTTTGGTGTGGGCTCGGCGATTCTGTTTCTGCTGTTGCTGTTCAGCGGCCCGCAACGAGGGCCGGCCTTGAGCGAGCTGCCTCGCTGGCAACTGATCGGCGGGTTCCTCGGCCCGATCTATGTGGTGGTGCTGACTCTGGCCACACCGCACATCGGCATTGCCATGACCATGATCGCGATCCTCTCGGGGCAGGTCGGCAAAAGTGTGCTGATCGACCATTTCGGCTGGTTCGGCGCGACCCGCAAAAAGGTCAACGCTGAACGCTGGCTGGCCTTGCTGCTGATTGTCGCGGCACTTGTTCTGATCGCTCGGGGGTAACGATGAATCTGATTATTTTGCTGGCAGTGGTCGTGGCGGCCGGCGCGGTATTGAGTGTGCAGGCGGCCATCAACGGGCGCCTGGGGGAAACGGTCGGCGTATTGCGCAGCAGCTTGCTGACGTTCGTGGTGGGGGCGGTGAGCACCGGTTTGTTGATTCTGTTCTTCGAACCGGCCCATGCGATGAGCCTGCTGGACGTGCCCAAGTGGCAGCTCAGCGGTGCGCTGTTCGGGGTGGTTTACATGATGGTGATGGTCGGCGCCGTGCCGCGAGTGGGCACGGCGGTGGCGACGGTAGCGGTGATCGTCGGCCAGTTGGGCATGGGCATGTTGATCGACAATTTCGGTTGGCTGGGCAATCCGGCGATCGAGTTGTCGGGCAGCCGGGTGGTGGCAATGATGTTGTTGGCTGTGGCGCTGGTGTTCATGTATCGCAGCAGTAATCGTCCGGTCTGACCCAGTCTTTTTCCGATGCGGCTGTAGGAATTGTTCACACAAGAACTCGTCATATCGGATGACGCCGAAGGACGTTGTAGGCAAACTCCGAATCTTGCGTTTGGGCACTTTGCCGCCTTGTTGCGCTTTTCTTCGACGGGCTAGTCTCGGCGCTCGCTGAGCAATCGGCGAGCGGGCTTGGAAACCCGTCGAGCGAATCGTAACAACGTGCCCAACATGATCGTCGTCTTGTCATGGTGGCTGTGCGTGGGACGTCTTCGGACGTGCCGGTTTCCTAAGCTCCCGGTTTTCCAACCTGCGCACAGCTGCCACCCATTCGATTGGAAACGGATGGTGCAGATCCCCAATGCTTAGGAGATTGATATGAGCAAGACAGATACGTCCTCCGCTTCAGAACTGAAAACCGTCGGCTTCACCCCCTTCCTCTATGTGTCTGACCAACCGATGTTCCACGTCTGTCGTGACATCCCCGTCGCTGAGGCCCTGACGCAAGCCTCGAATCTGCTGTTTCTCGTCAAATCACTTACCGTGGATGCCGCCTACGACCGCAAATCTGACCGACATGCGTGGGCTGCGCATTACCTGACGGTGATGGGTAAGGCGTTGATCGATGATGTGGTGAAGGTGTTGGAGCGGCGGCCTGTTGGGGCGGCGGGGAAGGCGGAGGGGTAGCCTTCAGGGCCTCTTCGCGGGCAAGCCTCGCTCCTACAGATGACCGCGTCCTCCTGTA
>NZ_JBSVXG010000398.1:0-2904 GCF_054070595.1 Pseudomonas sp. SDO55104_S430
GGGTCCCCACCGGACCTGTAGGAGCGAGGCTTGCCCGCGAATAGGGTTTTGGATCAGCGTGCAGTCAGTTCGATAACGCAGCACGCGCCATTGCTGGCGACTTCAATCAACCCATTGTTACCGTCAAGCTGCAGGCAGTCGTGGTGACCGAGCTGCGAAGCGTTGTTACCGACCTTCACTTCCAGCGCGTCACTGACACTGAACACCAGCACACTCCCCGCCTCGCTGAAAAACCGCTGCTCGCCTTCCAGCCACTGCAACCGCGCGCTGTAACGCTGCGGTGCATAGATCAGGTTGAAGTCGCGGATCGGTCCGCCGAGCAGTGTGCAGGCAACCTTGCTCTCACCACTGAAGGCGAATGGGTCCAGCGGTAACAGCGGGCGGGTGTCGCTGCCGTCGACGGACAGGGTCATGCCGTCGCCCTGCAACACAGTGATGATCCGCTCGTAACCGGCAAAGGTGGAAAACCCACCGGACTCGCCAATGTCGGCAATCGACAGGCGCCAGCCGAAGCCATCCAGGCCGGTGCCGGCATCGCGGGTGATTTCTTCGGTGCTGCCGCCGCCGTTTTTCCACGGCATGCGCGGATAGTCTTTGGCGCGTAGAACTTTCAATACATTCATTTGTGGAACCGACCCTCGAGACGATGACGGGAACCCGGGTGAATCAGACGAGCGGCGGTCACCGGTTGACGGCCAGACCAGGTGCGGCGGCGAATCAGCAGGCACGGCTCGCCCTTTTCAATCTGCAGCAACTTGCATTCGGACGACTCGGCCAGAATCGCCTCGACCACGTGCTCGCCTTCGGTCAGCGGCGCGACCTGGTTCAGATAGGCGTACGGGGTTTGCAGGGTGAAGTCCTGCTTGAGGTATTCCGGCGCCACCAGCGCGTTGACGAAGCGGTCTTCGATCTGCACCGGAATGTCGTTTTCGAAATGCACGATCAGCGAGTGGAACACCTTCTGCCCTTCGCGCATGTCCAGCGCCAGCGCGCGCTCGGAACCGGCGGCCTCTTCCTCCAGAGTGATGACCTGGCAGGTATGGCGATGGCCGCGGGAGGCGATTTCGTCGGCGATGTTGTGCACTTCGAACAGCGCGGACTGGCTTTTGGGCTCGGCAACGAAGGTGCCGACGCCCTGCATGCGCACCAGCAAACCATCGGCGGTCATCTCGCGCAGGGCGCGGTTGATGGTCATGCGGCTGAAGCCCAACTGGCTGACCAGCTCGCTTTCCGACGGAACGCGGTAGTGCGGCGGCCACGCGCCGCTGTCGATTTGCTGGGTGATCATTTGTTTGACGCGGGCGTACAAGGGCGCCGGACTGTCGCCCATGTTCGCGGCCAACGGAGAGACTGGAGGCGGAGTCGGCACGATGGATCCTTGGTCGTTTGGTTGAGATTGCTAGCTTGCCGGAGTTTACCGGGCAGGCAAACGTCTGTATATGTATATACAAATAACACACGATGGGGTGCTGAACCATGTCCGCCTTCTTTGCCGAACGCGCGCTGCTGCCTAGTGGATGGGCCAACAATGTACGTCTTGAGGTCAACGCCGAGGGCGTGCTGACCCAAATCCAGGCCGATTCCCATGCAGATGGTGCCGAACGGCTGAGCGGCCCGCTGTTGCCGGGCATGCCGAATCTGCACTCCCACGCCTTCCAGCGGGCGATGGCTGGCCTTGCGGAAGTGGCGGGCAATCCGAACGACAGTTTCTGGACCTGGCGCGATCTGATGTATCGCCTCGTCGGAAAGATCAGCCCTGAGCAACTGGGTGTCATCGCTCGCCAGCTGTACATCGAAATGCTCAAGGCCGGTTACACCTCCGTCGCCGAGTTTCACTACGTGCACCACGACACCAGCGGCCAGCCTTATGCCGATCCGGCCGAGCTGGCCTTGCGTATCAGCCAGGCCGCGACCGACGCCGGCATCGGCCTGACCCTGTTGCCGGTGCTCTACAGCCACTCAGGTTTCGGCGGCCAGACGCCGAACGAAGGCCAGCGCCGTTTCATCAACAGCACCGAGAACTACCTGAAGCTGCAATCGCGCCTGCAACCTCTGCTGGCTCAGCAGAAAGCTCAGTCGCTGGGATTGTGTTTCCACTCGTTGCGCGCGGTCACGCCGCAGCAGATCAGCGACGTGCTGGCGGCCAGCGACAAGCAATGCCCGGTGCACATCCACATCGCCGAGCAGCAGAAGGAAGTCGACGACTGCCTGACCTGGAGCGGCCGCCGCCCCCTGCAATGGCTGTACGAAAACGTCGAGGTCGATCAGCGCTGGTGCCTGGTTCACGCCACCCACGCCAACCCGGAAGAAATCACGCTGATGGCCAAGAGTCGCGCCATCGCCGGCCTGTGCCTGACCACCGAAGCCAACCTCGGCGATGGGATTTTCCCGGCAGTGGATTTCCTCGCCCAGGGCGGACGCATGGGTATCGGTTCCGACAGCCATGTGTCCTTGAGCGTGGTGGAAGAATTGCGCTGGCTGGAATACGGCCAGCGCCTGCGCGATCAGCGGCGTAACCGCCTGTATGGCGCGGATCAGCCGATGGTCGGCCGCACGCTGTTCGATGCCGCACTGGATGGCGGTGCCCAGGCGCTGGGTCAGGCGATTGGGGCATTGGAAGTCGGCAAGCGCGCAGATTGGCTGGTGCTGGACGGCAGTGATCCGTATCTGGCGACAGCGAGTGGTGACGGGATTTTGAATCGCTGGTTGTTTGCCGGTGGTGATCGTCAGGTGCGTGATGTGCTGGTCAACGGCCAGTGGGTCGTGCGTGATGGGCGCCATGCCGGGGAAGAGGAAAGCAGCCAGGCGTTTACCCAAGTCCTGCGCGACCTTCTGGGCTAACACAAAACAAAATGTGGGAGCGGGCTTGCTCGCGAAGGGGCCGTGTCAGTCGACATATCTGTT
>NZ_JBSVXG010000399.1:0-2898 GCF_054070595.1 Pseudomonas sp. SDO55104_S430
GACTTCGATTTTGAATGGTCCGGCCTCTTCGCGAGCAAGCCCGCTCCCACAGGGTCCTGCTGCGCTTGATAGAGATGGTTGGCAAGCTTACTTGCAGCGACATATCAAACAACCGCTTCCCGCCGACTTCAGCCAGCAATTGGCACTGCTGGCCTACGCACCCGAATCCACCCTGCGCGCCCTCCCCGCCGAACAACGCCAACACCTGTTCGACACCTGCAAACTCTGGGTGGAGCATCACCATGTGGCAGCTTGATTACCCCTGGCTGTTGCTCCTGCTGCCCCTGCCGTGGTTCGGCTACCGCTACCTGCCCGATTACCGCGAAGCGCGCAGCGCGGTGCGGGTACCGTTCTTTGCCGCGATGAGTCGTGCGGTCGGCGAAGCCCCGAGTCAGGCCGGCACCCGCAGCAACCGCTGGCAACTGTCGTTGAACCTGCTGGTGTGGGCGCTGTTGCTGTTGGCGGCGGCTCGGCCGGTGTACATGGAGAAACCCATCGAGCGCCAGCAACCGGTGCGCGACCTGATGCTGGCTATCGACCTGTCCCAGTCCATGGAAACCACCGACTTCACCGACGCCAGCGGACAGAAAATCAATCGTCTGACGGCGGTCAAGGACGTGGTGCGCGGCTTCATTGAAAAACGTAAAGAAGATCGCCTGGGCCTGATCGTGTTCGGCAGCGGCGCCTATCCGCAAGCACCGTTGACCCTCGATCACGGCAGCCTGTCGTTGCTGCTGGACGACACCGGCATCGGCATGGCCGGACCCAACACCGCCATCGGCGATGCCATCGGCCTGAGCCTGAAGCTGCTGGATCAGGCCGATGAACCGGAAAAAGTGGTGATCCTGCTCACCGACGGCAATGACACCAGCAGCGCCATCACCCCCGATCACGCGGCGCAGATGGCGGCCGCCAAAGGCGTGGTGATCCACACCATCGGCATTGGTGACCCGGCGGCCGAAGGCGAATCGCGGGTCAACCTGCAAAGCCTGCAGCAGATTGCCGAGGCCACTGGCGGCAAGTTCTTCCGCGCCGAAGACCGTAACGCGCTGAATCAGGTCTACGACACCCTCGACACCCTCACCCCGCATCAGGTGAAAACCCTCAGCCATCAACCGAAGAAGGACCTGTTCTGGTGGCCGCTGGGTGCGGCAATCGTGCTGCTGGCGCTCTATCACCTGTTCGCCTGGCTGCGTCCGCAGCTCTCTACCGCCCGCCAGCGGCAGGAGGCCTGAGATGGAGATCAATCTCGGTGACTTCCATTTCCTGCGCCCGCTGTGGCTATTGCTGCTGCCCTTCGCCGCCCTCCTGCCGCTGTTGTGGCGCCGCAGCCGTGACCTGCAACGGAGCCTGCGCGGCAATATCGCCGAACACCTGCTGCCCCATTTGCTGATCACTCCGCAGGACCACCAATGGTTGCGCCCGGTGCATCTGGTCTGTGCGCTGCTGATGCTCGGCGCGCTGGCCGCCGCCGGACCGACCTGGGAACAGGATCGACCGGACTTTCTGGAGAATCGTGCACCACTGATCATCGCCATGGATCTGTCGCCGTCGATGGATGCAAGCGATGTGCAGCCGACGCGCCTGGAAGCGGCAAAACACAAGGTCCATGACCTGATCCTGCGTCGCACCGGGGCACGCAATGCGCTGATCGCCTATGCAGGTAGTGCGCACCTTGTGCTGCCGGCAACGGACGATCCGGCGTTGCTCGACACTTTTATCCAGGCCCTGAGTACCAACCTGATCGACAAGCCCGGCAAGGATGTTGGCGCGGTCATCGAGCAGGCCAAACGCCTGCTGGCTGCGGAGCAATCCCCCGGCACTCTGCTGCTGATCACCGACGGCGCCGACACCTCGGCGCTGGCTGGCCTGGACAAATTACTGGACAACACCGACCTGCAAGTCCTGATCCTCGCCGTCGGCAACGAAGACGGCGGCATCATCCGCAACGCCAGCGGCCAGCCACGCACCGACAGCAACGGTCGCCCCACACTGGGCACTTTCGATCAGGCCGCGCTCAAGCAATTGGCCTCTGCACTGGACGCACCGCTGGGCAGCCTGACCCTGAACAACGACGATCTGGACTGGATCGACCTGCACGCCCAACAGCATTTCCAGGCGACCGACGATCATCTGCGCGAATTGCACTGGAAGGACGCCGGCTACTGGCTGTGCTGGCCGCTGCTGTTGATCGCCTTCTTCAGCGTACGCAAGGGCTGGAGCCTGAACTGGATGCCCGCCCTGCTGTTGGCGGTGGGCTTGAGCGTTGCGCCATCTCCGGCGCAAGCCAACGTGTTGACCGACGCCTTCTTCACCCCAGACCAGCAAGGGCGCTGGGCCTTCGAACATGAACACTTCCCCCAGGCCGCCGCGCACTTTGTCGACCCCTACTGGAAGGGCATAGCCGCCTACAACGCCGCCGATTACGACCTGGCCCTGGCCAGCTTCGCCCGCCTGCAAACGCCACAGGCGTATTTCTATCTGGGCAACATTTATGTGCGCCGCTTCAAGTTCGACGAGGCGATTGCCGCTTATACCGAAGCACTGAAGTTGCAGCCGCAATTCCCCGAAGCCACCGCCAATCTGGCTCTGGCCATTGCCTTGCAGAAGGACACTGAAAGCGCAGAGGAAAATGCTCCGGAAACCAAGCCCGATGAAATCAAGATGGACAAGGCGCCGGGCAAGGGGCAGAGCAAGGCCTTGAAGACTGAGCAGGCGGCGTCGGATGAGCAGTGGTTGCAGAACCTGAGTACCTCGCCGGCCAAGTTTTTGAAGCAGAAGTTCAGCTTGCAGGATCAGGTGGGGGCCAAGCCATGAACTGGCTCATAGACCGAGTTGCCGCCTTCGCGAGCAAGCCCGCTCCCACAGGGGACTTGCGGTGCACACAAATCCAGTGTG
>NZ_JBSVXG010000400.1:0-2847 GCF_054070595.1 Pseudomonas sp. SDO55104_S430
TACAGGTAATCACCACGCCCGGTAGGAGCGAGGCTTGCCCGCGAAGAGGCCATCAAATCCAATACAAACCCATCAGGCACAAAAAAGCCCCGACTCTCACGAGCCAGGGCTTTTTGGTTGAAGCGCTACAACGACTTAACCGTTGAACACGTCATCCACGCTTTTCAGCGGGTAGTGCTTCGGATACGGCAGAGTCGCTACACCGGTCTCGATCGCGGCCTTGGCCACGGCGTCGGAGATCAGGGTGATCAGGCGGGCGTCCATTGGCTTCGGAATGATGTACTCACGACCGAATTCCAGCTTGATGCCGCCGTAGGCGTCGCACACTTCCTGAGGTACCGGCAGCTTGGCCAGTTCGCGCAGGGCGTTGGCCGCAGCCACTTTCATTTCTTCGTTGATGCGCTTGGCGCGAACGTCCAGGGCACCGCGGAAGATGAACGGGAAGCCCAGTACGTTGTTGACCTGGTTCGGGTAGTCCGAACGGCCGGTGGCCATGATCACGTCGCTGCGGGTAGCGTGCGCCAGCTCAGGGGAGATTTCCGGATCAGGGTTCGAGCACGCGAACACGATCGGGTTGGCCGCCATCGACAGCAGGCCTTCAGGGCTCAGCAGGTTCGGGCCGGACAGACCCACGAACACGTCAGCGCCTTGCAGGGCATCGGCCAGGGTGCGCTTGTCGGTCGCGTGAGCGAAGACAGCCTTGTACTGGTTCAGATCGTCACGGCCGGAGTGGATCACACCGGTACGGTCGATCATGTAGATGTTTTCGATGTTGGCGCCCATGCTCACCAGCAACTTCATGCAGGAGATGGCGGCAGCACCGGCACCCAGGCAGACGATCTTGGCTTCAGGCAGGGTTTTGCCAGCGATTTCCAGGGCGTTGATCATGCCGGCGGCGGTAACGATCGCGGTGCCGTGCTGGTCATCGTGGAATACCGGAATGTCGCACTGTTCGATCAGAGCGCGCTCGATCTCAAAGCACTCTGGTGCCTTGATGTCTTCCAGGTTGATGCCACCGAAGGTGATGGAGATACGCTTGACGGTGTCGATGAAGGCTTGCGGGCTTTCGGAGTCGACTTCGATATCGAAAACGTCGATGCCGGCGAAGCGCTTGAACAGCACGCCCTTGCCTTCCATCACTGGCTTGGAAGCCAATGGGCCGAGGTTACCCAGGCCGAGAATCGCGGTGCCATCGGAAATGACTGCAACCAGGTTGCCCTTGCCGGTGTACTTGTAGGCCAGCTCAGGGTCGCGACCGATTTCGCGTACTGGTTCGGCTACGCCGGGGCTGTAGGCCAGCGACAGGTCGCGGGCGGTAGCGGTAGGCTTGGTGAGCTCGACGCTCAGCTTTCCTGGACGAGGATTGGCGTGATACTCGAGAGCGGCAGTTTTCAAATCAGACATATGGGCATTCCGCTTTTACTGTTGGACAGACTGGTCAGCGAGGATACGCGCCTCGCAAAATCCCCACAAGACTGACCGGTCACCCCTGTCAACCGCCCTGTCCTACTACTTTTGGCCAAGAGCCGCGGAACACAAGGGATGGACTGTTCACAATCGACGGAAAAAATGTCTACAATTTTTTATCGTTGCGTCACTTCAAGCATCGCCGGATCAGTCAGCGGCAACATCCAGCGCGCCTGACCCTCCTTGAGTCCGCCACGGCGCGAACGGTCCAGAACCCAGCCCCGCGCCTCGATTTGCCTGCCTTCGAGCTTCTGCAGCGAACTCGCATCGAAGCGACCGAGCAGATTGGGTGCAACGCGCAACACAACCGAATCCTGCAATTCGAGCCAAATCCCGCCACGATTGCGCTGAACCTTGCTCACACGCCCGCTAAGCACAGCAAACCCAGCGCGGTCGATCTGATCCGCTTTCAGTACAGGCGACTGGCGCCACACGCCAAGCCCTGCCTGACGCGCACTGCGCTCGGCGGCTTGCTGACAGGCGACCAAGTCGACGTTCGGCGGGACGGCCACAAGAAAACCGAGGCCTTCGGCGAGCATTTGCGCTTCGAGATTGGCGCCGTCGGCACCGTAGGCATGGGCCAGGGTCCGGCCGTAGCGGTCTTTGCTTTCTTTGCCGGGCTGCAGACGGACCCGCCCGTCGCTTGCCGCCACCAGGGCTTCGAGACGTTTGCGCGCAGCCATGGCGAACGGCTCGTCGGAGCGGCCTTTCTTGCCCAGCTCAGGCGTGTTCAGGCCGATCATGCGTACGCTGCGACCATCCTGCAGGCGCAGGGTGTCGCCATCCACCACGCGCTGCACCTCGACCGACGTCAGACCGCTTGGCGCCGGGCAGAGGGCCTGGGCAGCGGAGAGCCAAATCGCGGACACAAAAAAGGCGCCCGCAAGGGACGCCTTTTTCATCAGCATGGAAAAACCGAAGCGGCTTCCCAAGTTGATTGGCCTTAGGCCTTTTTCGCGCCGAAAGCACCGAAACGGTCGGCGAACTTCTGAACGCGGCCACCGGTGTCCAGAGTCTTCTGCTTACCGGTGTAGAACGGGTGGCATTCGTTGCAAACGTCGATCGCCAGGGCTTTGCCGAAGGTCGAACGAGTTTCGAACTTGTTGCCGCAGCTGCAGGTAACAGCAACTGCTGGGTATTCTGGATGGATATCAGCTTTCATGGTGTTTTCCTCAGGCTAGCGTGCCGCCACCCAACACTATTGTTGAATACCGCACGTAATTAGGCAGCGGATTCTACCAGACAATCCCAATCGCGCAAGCTGTCGCTTCTACCGACCGTCTGCTAGGCTCCCGGCCCAAAGTGCACCCATTCCCCTGTGGGAGCGGGGTTGCCCGCGATGACGGCAGCACATTCTCCAATGAGGTTTTCTTGTCGTTC
>NZ_JBSVXG010000401.1:0-2844 GCF_054070595.1 Pseudomonas sp. SDO55104_S430
GAGGGATCTATGTGCATATAGATCCACTGTGGGAGCGAGCCTGCTCGCGATCTTTTGCTTTTAAAGGTTGGCGACTTTCTGCCAGACTTTGGGCTTGAAGAACAGGGTCTCACCCTTGGCCAACCCGATCAGGCTGTCGTGATCCTTCACCACTTCGGCCTCGATCAGATCACTCTGACCCTCCACCTTCAGCGTCACCCGGGTCGTCGCACCCAGGGGGCGAATGTCCCGCACTTCGGCCGCATGGTGATCGTCCAACTCGTGCTTGGACAACGACACTTCGTGCGGACGGAAAAGCACGTGGTTGTCTTCACCCAGATGCAGACGGTTCGAATCCCCAAGGAAGTGATAAACGAAATCACTGGCCGGGTTTTCGTAGACGTCGCCCGGTGAGCCGATCTGCTCGATCACGCCCTTGTTCATCACCACGATACGGTCGGCGACTTCCATGGCTTCTTCCTGGTCGTGGGTCACGAAGACCGACGTCAGGTTGATGTCTTCGTGCAGCCGCGCCAGCCAGCGACGCAGCTCCTTGCGCACCTTGGCGTCCAGCGCCCCAAAGGGCTCGTCGAGCAGCAGCACCTTGGGCTCCACCGCCAGCGCACGGGCCAGGGCGATACGCTGGCGTTGACCGCCAGAGAGTTGTTCCGGGTAGCGATCGGCCAGCCAATCGAGCTGCACCATGTTCAGCAGTTCGTGAACCTTGGTGGCGATCTGGCTTTCGCTCGGGCGCTGATTTTTCGGCTTCATGCGTAGGCCGAACGCGACGTTGTCGAACACCGTCATGTGGCGGAACAGGGCGTAGTGTTGGAACACGAAACCGACATTGCGATCACGCACATCATGGCCGGAAACGTCTTCGCCGTGGAACACGATGTTGCCCTGATCCGGAGTTTCCAGGCCCGCGATGATCCGCAGCAAAGTGGTCTTGCCGCAGCCCGACGGGCCGAGCAAGGCCACCAGTTCGCCGCTGTGGATGTCCAGGCTGATGTCGTTCAGCGCCTTGAACGCATTGAAATTCTTGCTGACGTTACGCACTTCGATTGACATGGAATCATTCCTCCGCGGCGCTGGCGCGCAGGCGGTTAATACGGTTTTCGCTCCACTGCTTGAGCAGCAGGATGAAGAGCGCCAGGATCAGCAACAGGCTCGCCACGGCGAACGCGGCCACGTGGTTGTATTCGTTGTAGAGGATCTCGACGTGCAACGGCAAGGTGTTGGTCACCCCGCGAATGTGCCCGGACACCACCGACACCGCCCCGAACTCACCCATGGCCCGCGCGGTACACAGCACCACGCCGTAGATCAGGCCCCATTTGATGTTGGGCACCGTGACGTGCCAGAACATCTGCCAGCCATTGGCTCCCAACAGGCGGGCGGCCTCTTCTTCCTGAGTGCCTTGCTCTTGCATCAGCGGAATCAGTTCGCGCGCCACGAACGGCACGGTGACGAAAATCGTCGCCAGCACGATGCCCGGCAAGGCGAAGACGATCTGGATGTCGTGATCCGACAGCCACGGGCCGAACAACCCCTGTGCACCGAACATCAGCACGTAGACCAGACCTGCGATCACCGGCGAAACCGAGAACGGCAGATCGATCAGGGTCACCAGCATGCTCTTGCCGCGGAACGAGTATTTGCTCACGCACCAGGCGGCGCTGACGCCGAACACCAGGTTCAGCGGCACCGAAATCAGCACGGCGATCACCGTGAGTTTCAGCGCCGACAGGGCGTCGGGTTCAAAGATCGCGACGAAAAACTCACCGATGCCGTTCTTCAAGCCCTGGGACACCACGATGAACAGCGGCAACAACAGGAACAGGGCGAAGATCAGCCAGCCAAGGCCGATCAGGACGCGCCGCGCCACCGGGCTGCCACGGCGGGCGGCGTTGGCCGAGGAAGCGGCAGCAATAGACGATTGGGACATGTTCTGCGCCTCCTTATGGGGTTTCGATGCGGCGCTGCAGCAGGTTGATCAGCAGCAGCAGAATGAAGGAAACCACCAGCATCAGTACGCCAATGGAGGTCGCGCCGGTGTAATCGTACTGGTCGAGCTTGACCATGATCAGCAACGGCAGAATTTCGGTTTTCATCGGCATGTTGCCGGCGATGAAGATCACCGAACCGTACTCGCCGACACCACGGGCAAAGGCCAGGGCGAAACCGGTCAGCCAGGCCGGCAGCAAGGCCGGAATCAGGATATGGCGGAACACCTGCAACGGTTTGGCCCCCAGGCATGCGGCCGCTTCTTCCACTTCTTTGGGGATATCGGCCAATACCGGCTGTACGGTACGTACCACGAATGGAAGGGTCACAAAAGTCAGGGCGAGGGTGATGCCCAGGGGGGTGTAGGCGATCTTGAAACCCAGGTCCGTCGCAAATTGACCGACCAGACCGGTGGGGGCGTAGAGCGCGGTCAGCGCGATACCGGCCACGGCGGTGGGCAATGCGAAGGGCAGGTCGATCATCGCGTCAATGATTTTGCGACCGGGGAAGGTGTAGCGCACCAGCACCCAGGCCAGCAGCGTGCCGATGATGCCGTTGATGATCGCGGCACAGAGCGCGGTGCCGAAGCTCAGCTTCAACGCCGCCAGCACCCGTGGCGCCGAAATGATTGCCCAGAACTGATCCCAGGTGAGTTGAGCGGCATGCACGAACATCGCCGCCAGGGGTATGAGCACAATCAGGCTGAGGTACACCAAGGTGTAGCCCAGCGTCAGCCCGAAGCCGGGTATGACGGGGGAGATACGACGCGACATAAAAGTCCTTGGTTGATAACACAATCACTGTGGGAGCGGGCTTGCTCGCGAAAGCGTTGGGTCAGCTACATCCTTTTTAACTGAC
>NZ_JBSVXG010000402.1:0-2774 GCF_054070595.1 Pseudomonas sp. SDO55104_S430
CGTAAAACCTGTGTACCGGATCTGTCTGACGGACCGCGGTGCCTGATTTCACGACTGCTTCGCAGCCGGACGCAGGCTTCGCCAGCTGCTACAAGGGCTTCGCAAGGCGTCAATTCGCCGGCCGCCATTTGACGTTTTCCACGCCGAACTTCTCCGCCATCGGTTTGCTGGTCTTTTGCACCTTCTCGCGGCCGAAGCGCGGAATCCGGCCCACGCCCGCGTCGCAGCTTGCCCAGTGCCAGGCCTCGGCGTTGTCCATTTTTTCCAGACGGATAATGAACGACTTGGGTGCGCCATGAAGGGTGTACTCGATGACGAAAAGTTTTGCGTTGATCATATGGCCCGTATTCCTCCCTGTTGTACTTAGAGGGATCGCTCACCAGGCGGAAAATTCCGTCGGAGTGTCCAGCGGATGCACTGGCTGGCGGGCTTTTCGGCGCCTCGTTACCATGTGTTTCCACCAAACCCAATGATCATTGACCATGGCCCTCGCCGTCCCGCCTGATTTGAGTGATACCGATGTGCCCGTGCAACCGCTGGCGCGGACCTATCCGCGCGGGTTGTTCATCGAGCCGCACGAGCATGTCTGGGGGCAATTGCTGTATGCGATGAGCGGGGTGATGTGGGTCGAGACGCCCAACGAGGCGCTGGTGGTGCCGCCGCAACGGGCGGTGTGGCTTCCGCCCGGCGTGCCCCACGGGATTCGCGTGGTCTCGGATTTGCAGATGCGCAATATCTACCTGCGGCCCGCGCTGGCGGCGACCCTGGACAGCAGCGTGCAGGTGATCGAGGTGGGCGGGTTGCTGCGCGAGTTGATCGTCAGCCTGGTGGAGCAGGGCGATGACGGGGCGCCGGAGTATTACGAGGCGCTGGTCGGGTTGGCCTTGCTGGAGCTCAAGCGCGCCCGGCGCTCGCGGATGAAGATCCCGCTGCCGGATCACTCCGACCGGCGTTTGATGAACTTGTGTCAGGCGGTCATGGCCCAGCCGTCGCTGGATATTCCCTTTGAACATCATGCGGAAAACGCCGGCGCCAGCGTGCGGACCCTGGCTCGGTTGTTCAAGGATGGGCTGGGCATGGGGTTTGCCCATTGGCGGCGGCAGGTGCAATTGGCAACGGCTGCGGCGGAGTTGATCCAGGGTGTGCCGGTGAGTGTCATTGCGAGGGAGTTGGGTTATTCGCCGAGCAGTTTCAGCGACATGTTCCGGCGGGAACTGGGTGTCGCGCCCTCCCAATTCCATACCGCTTCCTGAACCCGACACCCACCTCAAACTGAACCTGATCCTGTGGCGAGGGGGCTTGCCCCCGTTGGGTCGCGAAGCGGCCCCAAAAGATGGGACTGCTGCGCAGTCCAACGGGGGCAAGCCCCCTCGCCACACAAGCCCGCTCACCACAATGTTCTCATCGCCTGTTCGATATGGGCAGGGGCAAGGCTGTTTGGCGCAAATTCAGAAGTGTTTGGCCGGTGCCCGGATTCACGGCTCCCTAGACTGGCGGCATCTCTCATCTGCCCCACGGAGTCTGCCATGAGCTACTTCATTTCGCTGGTCATCGGCCTGGGTGTCGGTCTGTTGTACGGCGCCCTGGACTTTCGTTCCCCCGCACCACCGGCCGTCGCGCTGATCGGTCTGCTCGGCATGCTGGCCGGCGAGAAGCTGTGGCCCATGGGCCGGCAGCTGGTGGCTGGCTGGATCTCCTGAATTCCCTTTGTCGATTGGAGCAACACCTGATGAAAGCACTGCAGTTCGATAAAACCGGCGATCTCTCGGCCCTGCGCTACGTCGATGTGCCCACTCCGGTTGTCGGCGCCGATGAGGTGCTGGTGCAGATCAAGGCTGCGGGCCTGAACCCCAGCGACGTGAAGAACGTCCTCGGGCGTTTTCCCTACACCACGCTGCCACGCATTCCGGGGCGCGATTTTGCAGGCGTTGTCGTCGAAGGCCCACAGGCGCTGATTGGTCAGGAAGTCTGGGGCACCGGCCGCGAACTGGGTTTTTTCGCCGATGGCTCCCACGCGCAATTCGTCAAACTGCCGGCCAATGGTGTGGCGCACAAACCCACGCACCTGAGTTTCGCCCAGGCCGCCAGCCTCGGCGTGCCGTACACCACGGCCTGGGATGCGCTGGAGCGCAGTCTGGTGACGGCGCAAACCCGTTTGCTGGTGATCGGCGGCGGGGCGGTGGCCACTGCGGCACTGGCGCTGGCAAAAGTCCGTGGCGCGCAGATACTGGCGGCCGCGCGCCGGCCGGAGCAGGTCAAGGCCTTGCAGGATCAGGGTTATCAGACCCTGCAACTGGACAAGCCTGAGGACCTCGGCGCACAGGTGAATGCTCTGTTCAGTGGCGGTGCCGATGTGATTTTCGACACCACGGGCTTCTGGCTGCCGGCGTCCGTTGCGGCACTGGCCACCTTCGGCCGCATCGCCATCATCGCCGCGCCGGTGGACGGCATGGTGCAGTTGCCGGCCCTGGGGCTGTATCGCAAGGGCGGTTCGGTGGTGGGGATCAATTCGCTGCTGTACGGGGTGCAGGCTTGTGCGGCGATGCTGGATCAGTTCGGCAGGTTTTTCGATGAGGATCTGTTGCCGCTGCCTCAGGGGCTGGTTGAATCGCCGTTGGCCGAAGGGTTGGCGCGGTATGCCGAGGTGAATGAGGGTGGCAGTGACAAGGTCATTCTTATTCCCTGATTTTCGCCACACCGCCTGACCATTGTGGGAGCGGGCTTGCTCGCGAAGGCGTCGTGTCAGTCGATGAATTTGCAGGCTGACACACCGC
>NZ_JBSVXG010000403.1:0-2767 GCF_054070595.1 Pseudomonas sp. SDO55104_S430
GGCGTCAGTTCAGCCGACTGCAATGGTGGCTGACACACCGCTTTCGCGGGCAAGCCTCGCTCCTACAGATTCGGTGTCAGGCTCATGTAATGGGTTTACTCGTAGATGTAATGCAGATAACTGACCTGCTCCGCCAGCGGCAAACGGTGCAGTTTGGGGCAGGATTCGCAGAGGACCGCGGGCTCGCCTTCGACCGGCGCGTGCAGCTGGTAATGCAGGCAGCAATGCCGGCGCAGCGGCAGTTGCGGGCACACTTCCGGCGCAGGAGATTCGACCATCCACTGCAGACCGCGCAGCTTGAGGCGCCCGTCATTGACCGTGACCGGCTCCAGACAGGCATGGGCGTCGGCGAAGCCGTCCCGGGACAGATCAGGGTCCATCCGCGCGAACGCGCCATCCCAGATCGCGACCATGTTGCCCCAGAGGATTTTCGGTGCCAGGCCACCCGCAGCCGCCAAGGTGGCGAACAGCGGCGTCAGGTGCTCATGGATCAACCGCGACCAATAGGCGGCGCGGTCCTCAGCTGCGAGAACCGGCAGCGGCTCGGCCAGCCCCAGTGCCTTGGGCTGCCCGTCGTCGTGAACCAACACGAACTCCCCGTTCCAGAAGTCGATCGCGCCACCGCGTGTCAGCACGCAGGCAAAAGTCGCCGGCAGGACGATACTCATGTAGTTCATCGACCACTGCGAAACCACCGCCGCCCTGTTCACCCCCGGATACAGCAGGGCAAAGCGCGTCAGCAGCGGTTGCAGCACCGCAGGATCGGCAAGCCGATTGAGGGGAACGCAAGGATGATCACCGGGTTCACGCTGGATGACGCGCTTTATTGGCGGCCAGGCCTGACTGAGCCATTCTGGAAATTCGATGACGGGTCTCCCGTGACTTTCCCTAATTATTGCAAACCATTAGCATTGGCCGATCGTATCGTCCCTCTCTCGCAAACTCAACGTCGCTAGCGACCGGGCCCGTCAAGACCTCATGCAAACACTCCGCAATTTCTGGCGTCTCGCACGGCCTTTCTGGGCCTCGGAAGAAAAGTACCGGGCCTGGCTGTTGCTGGTGGCCACGGTAGTGATGACCCTGTGCCTGGTGGGGGTCAACATCCTGACCAACTTCTGGAACCTGCACTTCTACAACGCCTTGCAGGCCCTGGATTACCACGGTTTCATCGTCGGCAGCGTGCAGTTCATCCTGCTGCAGATCGGCACTGCCACCTTTACCGTCGCCGCGTTTCACTTCCAGCAGAAGCTGACGTTGCGCTGGCGTCGCTGGGCCACCCACAACCTGCTCGAGCAATGGCTGGGCAGCCAGCGTTACCAGAAGCTCAAACTGACCGAAACCGAAGTCGACAACCCCGACCAGCGGATCGCCGAAGACATCGATCTGTTCATCGTCAAATCGCTGAAGCTGACCCTGGGCCTTTTGACCTCGGTGGTCTCGCTGTTCTCCTTTCTGCACATCATCTGGCAGGCCTCGGCCCTGGTCAGCGTGCCGTTCGCCGGTGATTCGGTGGTCATCCCGGGGCTTCTTGTCTGGATCGCGATTGTCTATGCGCTGGCCGGCACCGGGCTGGCGTTCTGGCTGGGTCGAGCCTTGCCGCGACTGAACTTCCTGCAACAGCGGCGCGAAGCGGACTTTCGTTTCTCGCTGATGCGCCTGCGGGAGAACGCCGATTCGGTGGCCCTTTACAAGGGCGAAGCGGTTGAGAACCAGCGGTTCAATCAACGCCTGGAAGCGGCGCTGGTGAACTTCTGGGCGCTGGTGAAAAAGCAGAAGCTGATCATGGGCTACTCGACCTTCTACCTGCGCAGCGCCACGGTCATCCCGATGTTCATCATGGCGCCGCAGTTCTTCGCTGGCGCCTTCCCCTTGGGACGCCTGACGCAGATCAGCGCCGCCTTCGGCGAGGTGCACTCGGCTATCGCCTATCTGGTGGAGGTGTTCCCGGAGCTGTCGGCGTGGAAATCGGTGATCGACCGCTTGATCGGTTTCCAGGAGCGCCTGGACAAGGTCGAGGTGCAGTCCAATGTAGTCGCCGGCCATCAGGTCGAAGGCCTGGAGATCAAGGATCTGGACATCTGGCTGCCCAACGGCCGGCGTCTGTTCGATGGCTTCAACCTTTCCCTCAAGCCCGGTGACAGCCTGCTGATCAGCGCACCGTCGGGCTATGGAAAATCGACCTTCATCCGCACCCTCACAGGGCTCTGGCCCCATGCCAGCGGTTCCGTCAGCTATGACCGCAGTCGCGCCCTGACCCTCTCGCAAAAACCCTACCTGCCCCTGGGCAGCCTGCGCGAAGCCCTGTGGTACCCCAACCCGCCGGATCACGAAGCCGACGCCACCCTGCGCCAGACCATGCAGCAAATCGGCCTGCAGCACCTGAGCGAACAGCTGGATCAGGAACACGACTGGTCGCAGACCCTGAGCGTCGGCGAACAGCAACGCTGCGCCTTCGTCCGCGCCCTGCTTGCGCGGCCTGCGGTGCTGTTTCTCGACGAGAGCAGCTCGGCGCTGGATGCGGCGAACGAGGCGCGGTGTTATCAATTGCTCAAGCAGACGTTGCCGGAGACGATTCTGATCAGCGTCGGACATAACGCGTCGCTGGAGCGGTTTCACTGGTATGTGCTGGAGCTGCAGAGCGAGGCGCGGTGGTTGCATCGCAGGGTTGAGCAGCCGGTCTGAACAAACAGTTGATTAAGCGGAACACATACCTTGTGGCGAGGGGGCTTGCCCCCGCTGGGCTGCGAAGCGGCCCCAAAAAGATGGG
>NZ_JBSVXG010000404.1:0-2729 GCF_054070595.1 Pseudomonas sp. SDO55104_S430
TGCGAAACCAGTGTAGGAGCTGCCGAAGGCTGCGATCTTTTGACGTTGCCCCAAAGAAAAAAGCCCTGATCTTTCGATCAGGGCTTTTTCGTGTCCGGCATCAGCGTTCAGTTACAGGCCATTGGCAGCCTTGAACTGGCGGCGACGACGGTGCAGGACCGGCTCGGTGTAGCCGTTCGGTTGCTTGGTGCCTTCGATCACCAGTTCGACTGCCGCCTGGAAGGCGATGTTGCTGTCGAAGTCTGGTGCCAGCGGACGGTACAGCTCGTCGCCCGCGTTCTGACGGTCGACCACCGGCGCCATGCGCTTGAGGCTTTCCATCACTTGCTCTTCGGTGACGATACCGTGGCGCAGCCAGTTAGCGATGTGCTGGCTGGAGATACGCAGCGTCGCACGGTCTTCCATCAGGCCGACGTCGTTGATGTCCGGCACCTTCGAGCAGCCGACACCCTGGTCGATCCAGCGCACCACATAACCGAGAATGCCCTGGGAGTTGTTGTCCAGTTCGTTCCTGATCTGCTCGGCAGTCCACTGCGGGTTGACCGCCAGCGGGATGGTCAGGATGTCGTCCACCGAAGCCGGGGCACGCTTGGCCAGTTCGGCCTGACGGGCGTACACGTCGACCTTGTGGTAGTGCAGCGCGTGCAGCGCGGCGGCGGTCGGCGATGGAACCCAGGCGGTGTTGGCACCGGCCATCGGGTGAGCGATTTTCTGTTCGAGCATCGCCGCCATCAGGTCGGGCATCGCCCACATGCCTTTACCGATCTGCGCGCGGCCTTGCAGGCCGGTGCTCAAGCCGATATCGACGTTGGAGTTCTCGTAGGCGCCGATCCATTTTTCCGCCTTCATGTCGGCCTTGCGCACCATCGGGCCGGCTTCCATGGAGGTGTGGATTTCGTCGCCCGTGCGGTCGAGGAAACCAGTGTTGATGAACACTACGCGCTCGCTCGCCGCCTTGATGCAGGCCTTGAGGTTGACCGTGGTACGGCGCTCCTCATCCATGATTCCGACTTTGAGAGTGTTGCGCGGCAGGCCCAGCGCGTCTTCGATGCGCCCGAACAGCTCGTTGGTGAATGCCGCTTCTTCAGGACCGTGCATCTTCGGCTTCACGATGTAGACCGAACCGGTACGTGTGTTTTTGCGCGAGGTGTTGCCGTTGAGGTTGTGCATCGCCGCCAGCACGGTGACCAGACCGTCGAGGATGCCTTCCGGCACTTCGTTGCCGTCTTTGTCGAGGATCGCGTCGATGGTCATCAGGTGACCGACGTTACGCACGAACAGCAGCGAGCGACCGTGCAGGCTCAGCGCCTTGCCATCGACGCCGGTGTAGGTGCGGTCGGCGTTCATGGTGCGGGTGAAGGACTTGCCGCCCTTGGCCACTTCTTCCGACAGGTCGCCCTTCATCAGGCCGAGCCAGTTGCGGTAGATCACCACTTTGTCGTCGGCATCGACGGCGGCCACGGAGTCTTCGCAGTCCATGATGGTGGTCAGTGCGGCTTCCATCAGGATGTCTTTGACGCCGGCGGCGTCGGTCTGGCCGACCGGGGTGCTGGCATCGATCTGGATTTCGAAATGCAGGCCGTTGTTTTTCAGCAGGATGGCGATCGGTGCCGAAGCATCGCCTTGGAAACCGATCAGCTGTGCGTCGTTGCGCAGGCCCGTGTTGCTGCCGCCTTTGAGGGCGACGACCAGCTTGCCGTCAACAATGCTGTAGCGGGTGGAGTCGACGTGGGAGCCGGCGGCCAATGGCGCGGCTTCGTCGAGGAAGGCGCGGGCGAAGGCGATGACCTTGTCGCCGCGAACCTTGTTGTAGCCTTTGCCCTTTTCGGCGCCATCGGCTTCGCTGATGGCGTCGGTGCCGTAGAGCGCGTCGTACAGCGAACCCCAACGGGCGTTCGAGGCATTGAGAGCGAAGCGGGCGTTCATAACCGGGACCACCAATTGTGGGCCGGCCATGCGGGCGATTTCTTCATCGACGTTTTGCGTCGTTGCCTGGAAATCGGCCGCTTCTGGCAGCAGATAACCGATGTCTTGCAGGAAAGCCTTGTAGGCCACGGCGTCGTGCGCCTGGCCTGCACGTTCCTGGTGCCAGGCGTCGATACGAGCCTGGAAATCATCGCGTTTGGCGAGTAGGGCTTTGTTCTTCGGCGCCAGGTCGTGAATGACCTTGTCGGCACCGGCCCAGAATTTGTCGGCGGTGAGGCCGGTTCCGGGAATGGCTTCGTTGTTCACGAAGTCGAACAGGACTTTGGCGACCTGCAGGCCACCGACTTGAACGTGTTCAGTCATTGCTTGCCTCACTCTGCTCAGCTATTTCGCTTTTCAGCTCTTCAATTTAACAATGAAGCCTTCGGCCATTTAAACCACAAACCCGTCTACCAGTACATGCCATTTTCGGGCGGCTGGGTTGGGACCAATCAACGGCTTAGGGCCTTGCTGACAGGGCTTTGAGGGTTGTGAACGTGCCTGCGGCAGACATCGAACCAACGTTATGTAGTGCGCGCCGAGGCATACTACATGATGTGTTGCGGTTGTGAAAATTAGACTAATTACGTCGTTCTGCGACCCTGTGACGCATTGCGGTCACAGCGCGGTGCTGGATGTTCTCAAAAAACTGGTGGATTGTTCCAGTTAAATATCAAAGTTGTACACGATTTGTGCTTTTCGGGTGATCGGCGGTGTGCCGTTCGCGGGCAAGCCTCGCTCCTACAGGTTTTGTGCAACTTGTA
>NZ_JBSVXG010000405.1:0-2701 GCF_054070595.1 Pseudomonas sp. SDO55104_S430
GTATCAGTCGACAAAGATGTGGCTGACCCACCGCATTCGCGAGCAAGCCCGCTCCCACAATGGACTGCGGCACGCTGTAGATTTCACATCATTCAAGGACTTCACATGCTCGCTCTGCCATGGACCTGCCTCGCCCTTCTCTCCCTCGGTTACGGCATGGCCCTCACCTACGGCCATCTCGGCGGATTCGCCGCCATCTCCGTCGTGTTGCTGCTGGTCGCCGGCTTCGCCGTCCGCCAACAGAAACTCGCCCTGGGTCGCTACCTCGGCCACGGCCTGTTCATCATCCTCGCACTGGCCCTGGCGACCCACTGGCTGCCCGGTTTCTACAACGGCCGCGTCATCGACCGGCAACGTTTCACCGATGACGCCGTGCCGTTTTCCATGTACCTGAACCTGGACAAGCCTCTGATCGGCTTCTGGCTGTTGCTGGTCTGCCCGTGGATTGTCGGCAGGCGCTCACTGCGAATGACCGGGTATGCAACGGCTCTATCGTTGCTGCTCAGTGCCGTACTGGCCCTGGGCGGCGCGCTGTTGCTGGGTGTCATCGACTGGGCGCCGAAATGGCCGGAACATGCCTGGCTGTGGCTGCTCAACAACCTGCTGCTGGTGACCCTGGTCGAGGAAGCCCTTTTTCGCGGCTACATCCAGGGCGGCCTGACTCGATGCTTCGAACGCCTGCCCCATGGCGAAAATCTCGCTCTTATGCTGGCGTCATTGCTGTTCGGGCTGGTGCATGTTGGCGCCGGCTGGCAATGGGTATTGCTGGCAACTCTGGCCGGTACCGGCTACGGCCTGGCCTATCGTTTCGGCGGGCTGGCGGCGGCGGTTGCCACCCACTTCGGCTTGAACCTGCTGCATTTCGGCCTGTTCACCTATCCGATGCTCGCCGGCTGACGCAAGGGGCATTTTGCGATGCGCTAGTGATTATCGAAAAATATTCTCAACAAATCCTGACCGTGGCCGATACAGCACTTGAAAGCCTTGCGGACTAAAAAAGCCATGCGTAACAACCAGCCAATTACACAGCGCGAACGGACCTTCCCGGCTCAGCAACGGTTGATTTCCACCACCGATGCCAAGGGCGTGATCAGCTACTGCAACGACGCCTTCGTCGAGATCAGCGGCTTCACTCGTGAGGAACTGATCCGCGCGCCGCACAACCTGGTGCGTCACCCTGACGTTCCGACCGCGGTGTTCGCGCACATGTGGGCGACACTCAAGCAAGGCTTGCCATGGATGGGCATTGTCAAGAATCGCTGCAAGAACGGTGATCACTACTGGGTCAACGCCTATGTGACGCCGGTCTTCGAAGGCAATCAGGTGGTCGGTTACGAGTCGGTGCGGGTCAAGCCCACCGCCGAACAGATCAGCCGTGCCGAAGCGCTTTACCAACGCATCAACCAGGGCAAGCCGGCCGTTCCCTCGACCGATAAATGGTTGCCGATCCTGCAGGACTGGCTGCCGTTCATTCTGGTCAGCCAGCTGAGCTTCATGATCGGCGCCTCGCTCAACTCCCAATGGGGTTTTGCCCTGGCCGCCGGTCTTTCGGTGCCGCTGGGCCTGATGGGCCTGAGTTGGCAGCAGCGCGGCATCAAGCGTCTGTTGCGCCTGGCCGAACAGACCACTTCCGATCCGCTGATCGCGCAGATGTACACCGACAGTCGTGGCGCCCAGGCGCGTCTGGAGATGTCGATCCTCAGTCAGGAAGCCCGTCTGAAAACCTGCCTGACCCGCCTGCAGGACACAGCCGAGCATTTGACCGAGCAAGCGAAACAGTCCGATGCCCTGGCGCACAACAGCTCTTCGGGGCTGGAACGCCAGCGCGTGGAAACCGAGCAGGTGGCCACTGCCGTGAACCAGATGGCCGCCACCACTCAGGAAGTCGCCAGCCATGTGCAGCGCACCGCCGATGCGACTCAGGAAGCCAATCGCCTGACCGGTCGTGGTCGTGATATCGCCGGGGAAACCCGCGAAGCCATTCAGCGCTTGTCTGTCGTGGTTGGCGAAACCGGCCAGACCGTGACCCAGCTGGCTCGGGACAGCGATGAGATCGGCGGTGTGGTCGATGTGATCAAGGGCATTGCCGACCAGACCAACCTGCTGGCGCTGAACGCGGCCATCGAGGCGGCCCGTGCCGGTGAGATGGGTCGTGGTTTTGCGGTGGTCGCCGATGAGGTGCGCCAGCTGGCGCAGCGCACCAGCGAATCCACGGGGCAGATCCATGCCTTGATCGCCAAGCTGCAACAGACCGCCGGGACCGCGGTGCAAACCATGGAAGCCGGGCATCGTCAGGCCGAGGAAGGCGTGGCGCGGGTACTGGAAGCGGACCAGGCGCTGGTGGGGATCAGCGAAGCGGTGGCCAACATCACCGACATGACCACCCAGATCGCTGCGGCGACCGAAGAGCAAAGCGCGGTGGCCGAGGAAATCAGCCGCAACATCAGCAACATTTCCGAACTGGCCGATCAGACTTCGGAACAGGCGCAGAACTCGGCGCTGCTGAGCGAGGAACTGACCAAGACGGCGAATACCCAGTATTCGTTGGTGGAGCGGTTTAACCGCTGATTGTTGGTGGCTCGAACAAAACCCGGACAGCGAAAGCTTCCGGGTTTTTTATTATTGGGCTTAAAGGTGTGTTGCTCTTACTGGCCTCTTCGCGGGCAAGCCTCGCTCCTACAAGGGTTTGTGATCGACACAG
>NZ_JBSVXG010000406.1:0-2693 GCF_054070595.1 Pseudomonas sp. SDO55104_S430
CGGTGTTCCGTCTACCATCGCGAGCATGCTCGCTCCTACAGGGGGTGTGCGCCGAAAATCCAGCTAACCTGAATTGCTGCTGAACACACCTTCGAATGATCCATTAACCCTCAGGCATCATTGAAACCACCGCCAACCTGCCCCATCTAAGACCCATCCCCATTGCGCAGGTGCCCACATGAGCGACCAGCAGGAATTCCCCGAAGACTTGAGCGACTACGCCGATCCGGAAAACGCCCCCCAACATTCAGCCGGCAAAGGCCTGGCCCTGCCCGGCCAGAATCTGCCGGACAAGGTCTACATCATCCCGATCCACAACCGACCGTTCTTCCCCGCCCAGGTGCTGCCGGTCATCGTCAATGAAGAGCCGTGGGCCGAAACCCTGGACCTGGTGGCCAAGTCCGAGCACCACTCCCTGGCCCTGTTCTACATGGACACCCCCCAGGAAGACCCGCGCCACTTCGACACCTCGGCCCTGCCGCTGTACGGCACGCTGGTCAAGGTGCACCACGCCAGCCGCGAAAACGGCAAGCTGCAATTCGTCGCCCAGGGCCTGACCCGCGTACGCCTCAAGACCTGGCTCAAGCACCATCGCCCGCCGTATCTGGTGGAAGTCGAATACCCGCACCAGCCCACCGAGCCGACCGACGAGGTCAAGGCCTACGGCATGGCACTGATCAACGCGATCAAGGAATTGCTGCCACTCAACCCGCTGTACAGCGAAGAGTTGAAGAACTACCTCAACCGCTTCAGCCCCAACGATCCCTCGCCGCTGACCGACTTCGCCGCCGCGCTCACCTCTGCAACCGGCAACGAATTGCAGGAAGTGCTCGACTGCGTGCCGATGCTCAAGCGCATGGAAAAAGTCCTGCCGATGCTGCGCAAGGAAGTCGAAGTCGCGCGCTTGCAGAAGGAAATCTCCGCCGAGGTGAACCGCAAGATCGGTGAACATCAGCGCGAGTTTTTCCTCAAGGAGCAGCTCAAGGTCATCCAGCAGGAGCTGGGCCTGACCAAGGACGACCGCAGCGCCGACCTCGAACAGTTCGAGCAGCGGCTGACCGGCAAAGTGCTGCCGGCACAAGTGCAGAAACGCATCGAAGAAGAGATGAACAAGCTGTCGATCCTTGAGACCGGATCACCGGAGTACGCGGTCACCCGCAACTATCTCGACTGGGCGACCTCGGTGCCGTGGGGCGTGTATGGCGAGGACAAACTCGACCTCAAGCACGCGCGCAAGGTGCTGGACAAACATCACGCCGGCCTTGATGACATCAAGGACCGCATCCTCGAATTCCTCGCCGTTGGCGCCTACAAAGGCGAGATCAGCGGCTCCATCGTACTGCTGGTGGGCCCGCCGGGTGTGGGCAAGACCAGCGTCGGCAAATCCATCGCCGAATCCCTGGGCCGACCGTTCTACCGTTTCAGCCTCGGCGGCATGCGCGACGAGGCCGAGATCAAGGGCCACCGCCGCACCTACATCGGCGCGCAGCCGGGCAAACTGGTGCAGGCGTTGAAAGACGTCGAGGTGATGAACCCGGTGATCATGCTCGACGAGATCGACAAGATGGGCCAGAGCTACCAGGGCGACCCGGCCTCGGCGCTGCTGGAAACCCTGGATCCGGAGCAGAACGTGGAGTTTCTCGACCACTATCTGGACCTGCGGATGGACCTGTCGAAAGTGCTGTTCGTCTGCACCGCCAACACACTGGACTCGATCCCCGGCCCACTGCTCGACCGTATGGAAGTGATCCGCCTGTCGGGCTACATCACCGAGGAAAAAGTCGCCATCGCCAAGCGCCACCTGTGGCCCAAGCTGCTGGAAAAGGCCGGGGTGTCCAAGGGCAGCCTGAGCATCAGCGACAACGCCTTGAAGTCCCTGATCGACGGTTATGCCCGTGAAGCCGGGGTGCGCCAGCTGGAAAAACAACTGGGCAAGCTGGTGCGCAAGGCGGTGATGAAGCTGATCGACGATCCCAAGGCTGTCATCAAGCTCGGCCCGAAAGACCTCGAAGCCTCCCTTGGACATCCGGTGTTCCGCAACGAGCAAGTGCTGGCCGGCACCGGCGTCATCACCGGCCTGGCCTGGACCAGCATGGGCGGCGCGACTCTGCCGATCGAAGCGACGCGGATTCACACGCTGAACCGTGGCTTCAAGCTCACCGGGCAGTTGGGTGACGTGATGAAGGAATCCGCGGAGATCGCCTACAGCTACGTCAGTTCCAATCTGAAATCCTTTGGCGGTGATCCCAAGTTCTTCGACGAGGCTTTCGTGCACTTGCACGTACCGGAAGGCGCGACCCCGAAAGACGGTCCGAGCGCAGGCGTAACCATGGCCAGCGCCTTGCTCTCGCTGGCACGCAACCAGCCCCCAAAAAAAGGCGTGGCCATGACCGGAGAACTGACCCTGACCGGGCATGTGCTGCCGATTGGCGGCGTGCGGGAAAAGGTCATCGCGGCAAGGCGGCAGAAGATTTTCGAGCTGATCCTGCCGGAGGCGAACCGGGGTAATTTCGAGGAACTGCCGGAGTATCTGAAAGAAGGCATCACCGTGCACTTCGCCAAGCGGTTTGCGGATGTGGTGAAGGTGTTGTTCAAATAGCCGTGTAGTGCCTGTAACACCGCCATCGCGGGCAAGCCCGCTCCCACAAGGATGGGTGTCGTACACAAATGCTGTGCACACCGCGAAGCCTGTG
>NZ_JBSVXG010000407.1:0-2657 GCF_054070595.1 Pseudomonas sp. SDO55104_S430
GTCGTCAACGATAACGCTGGATGTCTGACACCCAGCGGCGTTCTTTAGTCCATCGCGAGCAAGCTCGGCTCCTACAGGGTTTGTGGTGCGGTCGTTATTTGATGTTCACCTTCGAATAATCCTGCCGCCCAAACGGGCTCACCGCGTAACCCTCGACATCTTTGCGCGTCAGGGCAAAGGCGGTCGGGTGGGCCAGGGGCAGCCATAGCGCCTGTTGCTGGATCTGCGCCTGGGCCTGTTCGTAGAGCTTGGTGCGCACGCCTTGCTCGCCGGTGGTCTTGCCGGCGCTGATCAGCTTGTCCAGGTCCTGATTGCAGTAGCGGGCGAAGTTGGTGCCGGACTTGACCGCGGCGCAGGAAAACTGCGGCGTGAGGAAGTTGTCCGGGTCGCCGTTGTCACCGGCCCAGCCCATGAACAGCAGATCGTGTTCGCCGGCTTTGGCGCGGCGGATCAGTTCGCCCCATTCGATCACGCGAATCTCGGCCTGAATGCCGATTTCCGCCAGGTCCGACTGCAGCATTTGCGCACTGAGGCTCGGGTTCGGGTTCAGCAGGCTGCCCGACGGACGCGTCCAGATGGTGGTCTGGAAGCCATCCTTCAAGCCGGCCTTGGTCATCAATGCTTTGGCTTTCGCCACGTCGTGGGGATAGCCGGGCAGGTTTTTCGCGTAACTCCAGGTATTCGGCGGGTAAGGACCGTTGGCCGGTTCCGCGGTGTCTTCAAACACGGCTTTGACGTAGTTGGCCTTGTCGAAGGCAAGGTTGATCGCCTGGCGCACTTCGGGCTTGTCCAACGGAGGGTGCTGGCTGTTGATGGCGACGAACGCGGTCATGAAGGCGTCGGTCTTTTCGACTTTCAGTGTCGGCTCTTTCAGAGCGGCCTGTACGTCCAGCGGTTTGGGCGACAGGGCGATCTGGCATTCGTTACGACGCAATTTCTGCAGGCGTACGTTGGCGTCTGGGGTAATGGCGAAGATCAGCGGGTCCACTGACGGCTTGCCGCGGAAGTAGTCCGGGTTGGCCTTGTAGCGAACCGAGGCGTCCTTCTGGAAACGCGTGAACACGAACGGCCCGGTGCCGATTGGCTGGCTGTTGAGCTTCTCTGTCGCGCCGGCCTTCAACAGTTTGTCGGCGTACTCGGCCGAATAGATCGAGGCGAAGCCCATGCTCAGGGTCGGCAGGAAGGTCGAATCGGCGTGATCGAGGGTGAAGCGCACGGTCAGCGGGTCGAGGGCGTCGATCTTCTTGATCAGCGCGGGCAATTGCATCGATTGCGCGTGGGGGAAGCCGCTCTGGGCGACCTTGTGCCACGGGTTGGCCGGATCGAGCATGCGGTCGAAGCTGAACTTCACGTCTTCGGCGGTCAGCTCGCGGGTTGGGTTGAAGTAGTCGGTGCGGTGGAATTTCACCTGCGGGTGCAGCTTGAACACATACGTCAGGCCGTCAGGGCTGACTTCCCAGCTGTCGGCCAGGCTCGGGACCACCTTGCCGCTGGCGGTGTCGAAATCCACCAGACGGTTCATCAGCACGTCCGCCGAGGCGTTGGTGGTGGTCAGCGAGTTGTACTGCACCACGTCGAATCCTTCCGGACTGGCCTCGGTGCAGACACTCAGGGCCGCTGCCTGAGCCAGGGGGCTGAGCAGAAGAGGGGCGAGCAACAGGGGTAGAGCAGCGAGGCGCATGGTCGGATTCCTTTACAGATCGAAGGCCCATCTGCAAGTGCAGTCTGGAAAAGGCTTACCCTAGTGGGCTGCCTTGCAAATGACTATCCCCTTTTTCATTTTGAGTGGACTATAACCACCGGATTTTCCCGAGCGCGGGAGAGAAACCCCGATTTTGGTTGGCCTGGCGGATTTTCTGCGACGAGTGGTCGAAATCGCCCATAACCTTTATCCAAAGCGCCTGGAGCGTAAAAAAAGGGCTTTTTGTCCATTCAATGCACAGCGAATGTTGTTGCTCCCTAGTCTTTCTGGTATAAAGCAGCGCTCTTTTCTAGGGGCCCGGTTCCTTCACTGTAGGTGTAGCCGGTAAGACCTCTAAAGAATCGCGGCGCCTGGCGCCACAATGACTAGAGATTAAGCGGCCAACCCATGCCGGGTTGGGCATGTGGTTTTAGAGGGCTGAGGCATGTCTAGAGTATGTCAAGTTACCGGTAAGGGTCCGGTGACTGGGAACAACATTTCCCACGCAAACAACAAAACCCGTCGTCGTTTCCTGCCGAACCTGCAGCATCACCGCTTCTGGGTTGAAGAAGAGAAACGTTTCGTGCGTCTGCGCGTATCTGCCAAAGGCATGCGTATCATCGACAAGCGCGGCATCACTGTCGTTCTGGCCGAACTGCGCAAAGCTGGCAAGGTTTAAGGGAGCTAATCATGCGTGAATTGATTCGTTTGATCTCGAGCGCCGGTACTGGTCACTTCTACACTACCGACAAGAACAAGCGCACTACTCCGGACAAAATCGAGATCAAGAAATATGATCCGGTTGTTCGCAAGCACGTGATGTACAAGGAAGGCAAAATCAAGTAATTGATTTTTCCTCCTTACGAAAAAGGCCCGTATCGCGAGATACGGGCCTTTTTTGTTGCCTTGGGTTTTGTGCTGCCTTTGAGGGACCCTTCGCGGGCAAGCCTCGCTCCTACGGGGGCGCGCGGTCACC
>NZ_JBSVXG010000408.1:0-2655 GCF_054070595.1 Pseudomonas sp. SDO55104_S430
TCCCATTTTTTTGGGGCCGCTTCGCGACCCAACGGGGGCAAGCCCCCTCGCCACAATTAACCGTGCTGACTTCAATGGGTGTGTTTGACTGGCCGGCCAGCGAGTCTAAGGGATCACCGGTTCATCGGCGCAACAAACCGGCTCTTCGCTTCACTGAAAATGCCCGGCTCATCACTATCAACGATCTTGAATCCGATGCTCTGCGAACTGCTGCCCGGCCGATCCGCAATCATCGCCACCGACACCGGCACATCGACAATTTCGCCGGGCGCCAGGCTCAGTTCGGTCTTGCCCTGCAACTGGAAGCCTTCAGCCTTGACCAGTGTCAGGCGGTAATCCTGGCGCTGCTGGGTCTTGTTGATGACCTTCAGGCTATAGATGTTTTCGATCTGCCCCTGACTGTTCTCGCGAAACAGCCCTCGGTCCTTGGTGACATCCAGCGACACCATCGGCCGCTCCATCAGCGCCACCACCAGCGCAGCAATCATCACCAGCACCACCGCGGTGTAGCCGATCAACCTAGGCCGCAACAAGTGAGTCTTACCGCCCTGCAACTGACGCTCCGAGGTATAGCTGATCAACCCACGTTCATAGCCCATCTTGTCCATGATCGAATCGCAGGCATCGATGCACGCCGCACAGCCGATGCATTCCATCTGCAAGCCGTCACGGATGTCGATGCCGGTGGGGCAGACCTGCACACAGACCTGGCAATCGATGCAGTCGCCCAAGCCGACTTCGGCCGGCTTGACCTCGCGCTTGCGCGGTCCACGGTTTTCGCCACGGGCGACGTCGTAGGAAATGGTCAGGGTGTCCTTGTCGAACATCACGCTCTGGAAACGCGCGTAGGGGCACATGTGCATGCACACCGCTTCACGCAACCAGCCGGCATTGATGTAGGTGGCGCCGGTGAAAAACAGCATCCAGAACAGACTGACACCGCTCATTTGCAAGGTCAGCAGTTCCTCGGCCAGGGGGCGGATCGGCGTGAAGTAACCGACGAAAGTCAGGCCGGTCAGCAGGCTGATCGCCAGCCACAGGGTGTGCTTGGCCGAACGGCGCATCAGCTTGTTCAGGCCCCAGGGCGCAGCTTCTAGCTTGATCCGCTGGTTGCGCTCTCCCTCTGTGATCTTCTCGCACCACATGAAGATCCAGGTCCACGAACTCTGCGGACAGGTGTAGCCACACCAGACCCGGCCGGCAAACACGGTGATCGCGAACAGGCCGAACGCGGCGATGATCAGCAGCGCCGAGAGCAGGATGAAATCCTGCGGCCAGAAGGTCGCGCCGAAGATGTGGAATTTGCTTTCCGAAAGATCCCACAGCACTGCCTGGCGGTCGCCCCAGTTCAACCAGACCGTGCCGAAGAACAGCAAAAACAGAAATCCCGCGCCGCTGATGCGCAGGGAGCGGAACAGGCCGGTAAAGCTGCGGGTGTGGATCAGGTTGTCGCTGGTCTTGACCTTCATCTTCGGGCGCGAAGGTTCGTGAATCTGGACTGGCGTCGTGCTTTCTACGGTTCGGACGGGGATTAGCTCGCTCATGGTCTTTCGCTCATCAGCCTCCATCAGGCATGAGCACTATGCGCGGCGATCTGTTTGCATAACAGACTCAGGTATTTGTTTAAAAACCGTATCAGATGGATGCGTCGGCACCGCCTGCGACAAGTTGAAGCACCTGTCGCGGCGGGCTGCGAGCGCCTATATCAGGCGCTCGCAGACTGTGTTGATGCGGATCAGTCAAATCACCGAATCACTGTCGGTGGTCTTCAGGTGCCGGCGTCCGTCGACGGCGCCTGCTACGGTCAATGCATCGGCTTCTGCTTCCGTGATGTAGATACGCTGGCCATTGATGTCCACCGCCGACATGGCCTTGGCCCCGTCGGTGATGATGGTGACATCGGGACACAGGCGAATTTCCTCGCCATGTTCGACGGTAAAGAAACAGGTCTGGTTCTCGATTCGAACGGTCATGACGTCATCCCTTTCTTGCGACTGATGAAACGTTAGGGCACAGGCATTGGCCATCGTTCTGTGCAACCGATTAATGGTCGGCGCGGTCCATCCTCCATGGCCCCTCGAAAGGACAACACCATGAACGCCTGGTGGCACGAAGTCTGGGTGACGCTGCAAGCGGAATTCGCCGACATCGGCGATGCCGCGCAACTGACGCGCGTCACCGTGCGCCTGCTAATGGCCGCGGTGCTGGGCGGGATTCTCGGGTTTGAGCGTGAGCACAAGGGCAAGGCGGCCGGGGTGCGCACTCACATGCTGGTGGCACTTGGCGCGGCATTGTTCGTGCTGGTGCCGCAAATGTCCGGGTCGGAGGCCGATGCGATGAGTCGGGTGGTGCAAGGCGTGATCGCCGGGATCGGTTTTCTGGGTGCGGGCACCATCTTGAAGAACCAGGATGGAGACGAAAGTCATGTCAAAGGGCTGACCACGGCCGCCGGGTTATGGATGACCGCGGCTATCGGGGTGTGCGCAGGACTGGGGCGGGAGGCGACTGCGGTGTTGAGTACCGTTCTGGCTCTGGCGGTTTTCAGCGTGATGCCGAGGATCGTGAAAATCTTCGAAAAAGACGACGACCACGACCATCACGCCAACAAACACCCCAACCAACCGTAGGAGCGAGGCTTGCCCGCGAAGGCGTCCT
>NZ_JBSVXG010000409.1:0-2611 GCF_054070595.1 Pseudomonas sp. SDO55104_S430
TCAGTCGAAGCAAATGTTGACTGACCCGACGCCTTCGCGAGCAAGCCCGCTCCCACAGGGATTTGTGTCGTTCACAATTCCGGCATCTGTACACCAAACCCGTAGGAGCGAGGCTTGCCCGCGAAGAGGCCCGCACATCCAACATCAATGCTGTCTGACCAGACGCCTTCGCAGGCAAGCCTTGCTCCTACAGGGGTTGTGTCGTTCACAAATTCGGCGGCTGAGCGCAGAAACTATGGGTTCAGAATTTATAGGCCTGTCGTCCTACAAGTAGCCATTTCCCACCCTGTTTCTGCCAGATCTGGAAGTTCTCGATCTCGGTCGGCACCACATCGTTACCCTTGATCGCCTGCGCCGAGAAGTGGTGGCGGACCAGCGCTACGTCACCGGAAACGGTGATGGTCTGGTTCTGCATTTCCAGGGTTTTGAACGCGCTTTTCCCCGTTTCGATATCTTCGATGAACGCCTTCTTGTCCTGAATCTTTCCGCTGGAATGCCCGTACGTCAGGTTGTCGGCGGTCAGGGCCTGTAGCTGCGCGATGTTCTTGTGCAGCATCGCGTCGGTCAGATGATCGACAGCCTGGGCAACATCCTTGTCACTGGTGGAAGGGGCGGCGGCGACGTAGCCGCTGAACAGGCAGAGAAAACCAACCAGCACTTTGACTCTTTTCATGGGTATTTCCTTGTTGTTGTAAGTCGTCGTACAACCTAGCAGGTTTTCTCTGAAATGGAAGACGGGGCAAAGGGGATCGGTCTGAAACCACGACTACCGCACGTCGTAAAACCCGCTATAACCGGATGCAGGCTTTCAACAACCGCAAATGCTCGCCGATAACCCTTTCAGCAATGGGCTTGCGTCATTCGAAAACGTGCGAAAAGAGGAACCACAGAGTGTCCATAAAACTGCGTTTACTGTTGCTGATCGGGACCGGCGTGCTCACCGCGTTGATCATGGGGCTGGTGAGTTACCTGGGGAATGGCCAGATGGCACAGGCGGTGCAGGACAATGACGTCAGCATGTCCGCGCTGCGCAATCATCTGGAAGCCGACATGATGCACGACGCCCTGCGCGCCGACGTGCTCTCGGCGATGCTGGTGGGATTGGATAAAAGCACCAGCAGCAAGGCCGATGTGCGCGGTTCTCTGGAGGAGCACGCCGCGCATTTTCGGCAGATGCTCGGAGACAATCTGAAGCTGCCGGTCAACGACACCCTCAAGACCGCGCTGAACCAGATCAAACCGAGCCTGGACACCTACATCGGCGCGGCCGAGCGCATTGTCGGGCTGGCGTTGGAAAATCCTGACGCCGCGGAAAAGGAATTGAGCGCCTTCAACGCCACGTTCAGCCAACTGGAAGACCAGATGGCGGCGCTCAGCGAGCTGATTGAAACCAACACGCAGCACACCAGCCAAGGCACGGCGCAGGCCGTCAGCAATGCCAATCTCACCGTCGGCTCGGTGCTCATTGCCAGCCTGTTGTTGCTGCTGGTGCTGGGTCGCTCGGCCATCGTCAGCATCATGGGGCCGTTGCAGACCGCCAGTCGCATCGCCGACAGCATCGCCCACGGCAACCTCAGCGAGCCGATCACCGAGACTCAACGCAACGACGAAGCCGGGCAACTGATCCGCAGCCTCGCCACCATGCAGCGTGACCTGCGCGGCATGATCGAAGTGGTGCGCAGCAACGCCCATGGTGTCAGTGGCATGAGCGAATTGCTGAGCAACGGTTGCCATGAAGTCGCTGGCAGCAGTCAGCAGCAGAGCGCAGCCGCCAGCACCATGGCCGCGGCCGCCAGCGAAATGACCGCGAGTATCGAAGAGATTACCCGGCACGCCGAGCGCGCTCTGGACATGGCCAATCAGGCCGAAACCCTGGCCAAGGATGGCGGCCGGGTGATCCATCAAGTGGTCAACGACATGGACGGCATCGCCCGTTCCGCGCAGCAGTCGGCCCAGGTGATCCGCACCCTGGACAAGGAATCCGAGGGGATTTTCAGCATCATCCAAGTGATCAAAGGCATCGCCGATCAAACTAACCTGCTGGCACTGAACGCCGCCATCGAAGCTGCCCGAGCGGGCGAGCAGGGCCGCGGTTTCGCCGTGGTGGCCGACGAAGTGCGCAGCCTGGCCGGCCGCACCAGCGCCTCCACCCAGGAAATCGCCGCCATGGTCTCGCGCATCCAGCAAAACACCCGCGAAGCGGTGACCAGCATGGAGGCGGGCGTGGCCCAGGTCGACAAAGGCATGGCCGTCACCGCCGAAGTCGAACGCGCCATCCGCGAAATCCTCGACGCCACCCTCAACACCACGCAACTGGTCAACGACATCAGCCGCACCATCGGCGAACAGAGCCTGGCCAGCAACGAAATTGCCCATCAGGTGGAGATGATTGCGGGGATGTCGGAGGGCAACAGCAAGGTGATCGGGGAGACGGCTTCGACAACGGATGAGTTGTCGAGTCTGGCGGGGAGGTTGTCGCAGTCGGTGGATCGGTTCAGGCTTTGAGATTGATGTACAGGCGGTGGGATTCTCGTTGAATGGTACGGCCTCTTCGCGGGGAGTGTCAGAAATTTTGTGTTCGGGCATAACATGAGTAAGAGGTGCATGTATG
>NZ_JBSVXG010000410.1:0-2597 GCF_054070595.1 Pseudomonas sp. SDO55104_S430
ACGTTGACTGACACGGCCTCTTCGCGAGCAAGCCCGCTCCCACAGGGAAATGCGGTGTGTGGGGGTTATTTGATCGGGGAAAACTGCGCCGGCATCAGCAGTTTCGATTCCATTTTTTCCAGCATCGGGAAGGCGACCGGGACGAAGCCTTCGAGCCAGTCCGGGTCCTGGTAGAGGGCGGCGCGTTGATCGATGCGATCGTCCAGGCTCTCGTAGGCCCAGATGTGGATCACCTGATTCAGCTCGCCGATTTCGGTGTACCACCAGCCCACCAGCGTGGTGTAGCGGGAGATCACGGGCAGGCCGTTTTCCTCGAAGTGCTTGAGGTAGGTCTGCATCTTGCCGATCTGGACGGTGTAGGTGCGCATTTCATAAAACATGGGATTGTCTCTCTTGCAGTGATCAGTGAGTGCCGTGGTAGGCGTTGCGGATGATTCGCTCCACGTCGGCGGCATTGGTCAGGCGCGGGTTGACCAGCACGTTGCCGCTGCGCATCGAGTCGCTGACCATCTGCGGCATGTACTCCAGGTCCACGCCCAGGTCCTTGATGTTGTCGGGGATGCCGATGGCCTTGTTCAACGCCTGCACGTGTTCCACCACTTTGTGCCCGGCTTGAGCCACGCTCAGGCCATCGACGTTCTCGCCCATGGCCAGGGCGATTTCGCGGAACAGTTCAGGGCAGGCCGGCAGGTTGAATTCGATGACGTAGGGCAACAGCGTGGCGTTGGCGATGCCATGGGGAATGTTGAACACGCCACCGAAGGTGTGGGAGATCGCATGCACGTTGCCCAGTTTCGATTGGGCGAAGGCGACGCCGGCGAGGAACGAAGCGAGCAGCATCTGCTCCCGGGCGTGCAGGTCTACGCCTGTGAAGAAGGCTTTCGGCAGATGGGTGCAGATCATCTTGATCGCTTGCAGCGCCAGGGCCTGGCTGATCGGGTTGGCCTGCTTGGAGACGTAGGATTCGATGGCGTGGGTCAGGGCGTCCATGCCGGTGGCGGCGGTGATCGACGGCGGCAACTTGAGGGTCAGCTCGGCGTCGAGAATCGCCAGTTTCGGAAACAGCGCGGGGCTGATGATCACCGTCTTGAACAGCGTTTTGGTGTTGGTGAACACCGTGGACGCGGTGCACTCGCTGCCGGTGCCGGACGTGGTCGGGATGGCGAAGATCGGCAGCGGCGGCTGCTTGAGTTTGTCGTAGCCCTCGTAGTCGAGAATGTTGCCGGGGTTGGTGGCCATGGCCGCGACACCCTTGGCGGTGTCGATGCTGCTGCCACCGCCGACGCCGATCACCGAATCGCAATCGTGGCTTTTGAGGAACGCCACGGCGCGCTCCAGCACGTCGGTGGTGGGGTTGGGCTCGACTCCGGCGAACACTTCGTAGGCAATCTCGCTTTCAGCCAGCGAGGCGAAAAAGGCTTCCATCACCCCCGACGCCATCAGGCCTTCGTCGGTGACCACCAGCAGCTTTTTCTGCACGTGGGGCTTGAGCAGCGCGCCGGCCTGACGCACCAGGCCGTTGCCGCTTTTGAGGGTGGTGGGGAAATAAAACTGAAATGGGTTCATGGGTGTCTCCCGCTTGTGGTTCTTGTTTGTGGGGCAACAGTAATCAGGGCTCGGGAGCGCCGATAATGAAAAGGTCTGATCCTGCGATCACCCTTTGTCATCCCCTGTGAAGGGGGCGTGCGGTGTTAACGTGGGCGTTTTCAATTGATGGGAGCAGGGTCATGGATTTGGGAATTTCGGGACGCTGGGCGATTGTCTGCGCCGCCAGCAAAGGCTTGGGCCTGGCCTGTGCACAGGCGCTGGCGAAGGAGGGCGTGAACCTGGTGATCAACGCCCGGGGCGATGAGACCCTGCAGGCGGCCGCCGCAGAATTGCGTCAGTTGGCACCGGGCATCGAGGTGCGCACCGTGCCCGGGGACATCAGCGAAGCGGCAGTGCGCGCGCAGGTGCTGGCGGCCTGTCCGCAGGTCGATATTCTGGTGAACAACGCCGGTGGTCCGCCGCCGGGTGACTTCCGCGACTGGCAGCGCGAAGACTGGCTCAAGGCGCTGGACGCCAACATGCTCACGCCGATCGAGCTGATCAAGGCCTGTGTCGACGGCATGGCCGAGCGTGGGTTCGGGCGCATCGTCAACATCACCTCCGGCGCGGTGAAGGCGCCGATCGATGTCCTGGGCCTGTCCAACGGCGCGCGCAGCGGGCTGACCGGATTCATCGCGGGGCTGGCGCGTCAGGCGCGGTTGGCGGGCAACAATGTCACGGTGAACAACCTGTTGCCGGGGCCGTTCGAGACTGAGCGCTTGCAGAAGACTTTGAATGCGGCGGCCGAGGCCAATGGCGCGAGCGTGGAGAGCATTGCCGAACAGCGGCGCAAGCATGTGCCGGCGCAGCGCTTTGGCCGGCCGGATGAGTTTGGTGCGTATTGCGCGTTTATCTGTGGGGCGCAGTCGGGGTTCCTGACCGGGCAGAATCTGTTGCTCGATGGCGGGAGTTATCCCGGGACTTTCTGATTGCCTGTTGGTTTGTTGTTGAATCAACCGGCCTCTTCGCGGGCAAGCCTCGCTCCTACAGTGGGTAATGGAATACGCCAT
>NZ_JBSVXG010000411.1:0-2522 GCF_054070595.1 Pseudomonas sp. SDO55104_S430
TGACTGACACACCGCATTCGCGAGCAAGCCCGCTCCCACAGGGTTGAGTGTGACGTCACCGTCCAACGCGCTATGCTGCCCCTCTCCGCCACCGTCCGAGACGCAGCCATGTCCGCCCCAAGCATGACCCTGTACCACAACTCCCTTTCCCCCTTCGTTCGCAAAGTCATGGTGCTGCTGCACGAAACCGGTCAACAAGACCGCGTGGCCCTGCTCAACTGCGTGCTCACCCCGGTCGACCCCGACAAGACCCTGATCGACGACAACCCCTTGAGCAAAATCCCCGCCCTGCGCCTGGCCGACGGCAACGTCATCCACGACAGCCGGGTGATCCTCGACTACCTCGACCACCAGCACGTCGGCAACCCGCTGATCCCCCGCGAAGGCTCCGCCCGCTGGCGCCGCCTGACCCTCGCCTCCCTGGCCGACGGCATCATGGACGCCGCCGTGCTGGTGCGTTACGAAGTCGCCCTGCGCGCCCCGGAAAAACACTGGGACACCTGGCTCGACGGCCAACGCGACAAAATCCGCCGCGCCGTGGCCCTGCTGGAAAAAGACGCCATCGCCGAACTCACCAGCCACTTCGACATCGCCGCCATCAGCACCGCCTGCGCCCTGGGCTACCTCGACCTGCGCCACCCGGACCTGGACTGGCGCACGGCCAATCCGCAGTTGGCGGCGTGGTATTTCGAGGTGAGTCAGCGGCCTTCGATGATTGCGACCATGCCCAAAGTCTAGGTTTTCACCAACGACACCGACATCATCGCGAGCAGGCTCGCTCCCACAGTTGGTCTTTGGCGCATACAGATTTTGTGTTCGCTGCAGATCGTTTGTGAAACCCGGCCCGCTCGCGATCGCTCCACATCAGTTCGATTGCAAACAACCGATCGATCAGGATCACCAGCTTCTCGCCCTCTCTCTGATCCTCTCGCAATCCAACCAGCCGACTCATTTCACCTCTCCCAAATCAAACGCCACCGGCTTCTCGACCTTGCGCCCCACCCCATACCAATCCAGCTTGCGCGTCAGCACCATGAATACGCCCAGCAACCCGAACAACAGCAACGAGCCCATCAACAGCGCGTAATCCTCCGCACTCAACAGTCCGTAAAGCAGCCCATACAGCCCCGCCAATCCCGCCGAAAAGCTCAAGCCGTGGCGCACGCTGCGCAGCACATGGCAGACATAGAACCCGATCAACAACACACAGGCGCTGGCCGACAGCAGATACGCCGAGGCAAAGCCGATGTGTTCGGACAGCGACAACAGCAGCAGGTAGAAGAACGCAAGCGCCACACCCACCAGCGCGTATTGCACCGGGTGCACGGCGAGGCTTTTCAGGACTTCGAAGAGGAAGAAGCCGGCGAAGGTCAGGACGATGAACAGCAGGGCGTATTTGATCGCGCGGTCGCTTTTGAGGTACTGGTCCACGGGGTCGATGAAGCTCACGCCGAAGCTGCGGCCGTAAAAGCCTTCGCAGCTGGTGCGCGAGACGCAGCTGTTCAGGGCTTCCTGCAAGTTGGTGGAGAAGAACGAGGTCTGCCAGTTGGCGGTGAAACCTTGATCGGTGACTTCACGCTGTGCCGGCAGGTAGTTGCCGATGAAGCTGGGGTGCGGCCAGTTCGCGGTCAGCGACACCTGGCTGGTCTTTCCCACCGGCAGGATCTCCAACTGACCGGTGCCTTGCAGTTTCAGATCGAAGCCGAAGGCCAGCTCGGTGTTCTGCTTCGCGTCCAGATGCGGCAGCGGCACGTGGACACCCTCGCCCAGCCAGCCGACCTGAGTACCGGGAATGAAGTCCAGGCGCTGGTCGTTGAGTTCGAGTTTCAGGGCATTTTCGATGCCACGAATATCGCTGATGCCGACCGCCAGAAATGGCTGATCGAACTGGTAATCGGCGAAGTCTTCCTTGATCCCCAGTTGCGCCGGCAGGGAAAAATGGCCGGTGATACGGTTGTCGGCATGGAACAGCCGCGCCTGATAAATGCCTCGTGAGCGCAGTTCGGTCTGCACCTGGCCATCGAGTTCGAAGCGCTCCGGGAGGAAGTACAAGCGACCGCGCTCCTCGCCGATCTCCTGATAACGCTGGTTGGTTTTCTCGGAGGTTTTCCAGGTGCGGATCACTTTGCGATACGGCACCACCATCAGCGGGCCGCTCAGTTGCTGGCTGTAGCTGGAGCTGCGGGCGATGTCTTCGAGCACACCGTCGCGCAGTTGCTGGCGGTCCTGGATGACGCCGTTGATCATCAACAGCGGGATCAGCAACAGCAGGATCAACAGGGCAATGGCCCCGAGTTTCAAAGTCAGATTTCGGTTCATGGGACTCTCCCTGTTTGGATGGGGAGAGTCTGGAATGGGTGTGTGGGGGTTTTGTGGGGTGAATGTGGAGATTGTGTGGAGATTGGGCTGGCCTCTTCGCGAGCAAGCCCGCTCCCACACTGGATTGCGGATAAACACAAGATTTGCGGGGAGTGTCAGATTTTTTGTGTGCGGGCCGGTAACGGCCTGCCGTCAGGCAGGCC
>NZ_JBSVXG010000412.1:0-2521 GCF_054070595.1 Pseudomonas sp. SDO55104_S430
AGCGAGGCTTGCCCGCGAAGCTTTTAATGCTTCACACCAGGTAGTTCTTCAATTCCCGCGCAATCACCATCCGCTGAATCTCGCTCGACCCTTCATAGATCTGCGTAATCCGCGCATCCCGGTAGTACTTCTCCACCGGATAATCTTCCAGATAGCCATACCCGCCATGAATCTGAATCGCCGAGGAGCAGACCTTCTCGGCCATTTCCGATGCGAACAATTTGGCCTGGGACGCTTCCGACAGGCACGGTTTGCCAGCACTGCGCAGACGTGCGGCATGCAGGATCAGCAGGCGGGCGGCGTTGATCTGCATCTGCATGTCCGCCAGCATATTGGCCACGCTCTGGTGCTCGATGATCGGTTTGGCGAACTGCACGCGGTCGCGGGAGTAGGCCAGCGCCGCTTCGAACGCGGCGCGGGCGATGCCCAGGGCCTGGGCGGCGATGCCGATGCGGCCGCCTTCGAGGTTGGACAGGGCAATGGCCAGGCCTTTGCCGCGTTCACCCAGCAGGTTGGCTTCGGGGATGGTGCAGTTGTTCAGGGTGACGGCGCAGGTGTCCGACGCGCGGATGCCCATCTTGTGTTCGGTGCGGTCGACGATGAAACCAGCGGTATCGGTAGGCACCAGGAACGCCGAGATGCCGCGCTTGCCCCGATCCGGATCGGTCACGGCGAATACGATGGCCAGCTTGGCGCGTTTGCCGTTGCTGACGAACTGCTTGGCGCCGTTGATCACCCACTGGCCGTCGCGCAGTTCGGCGCGGGTGCGCAGGTTGTGCGCTTCGGAACCGGCCTGGGGCTCGGTCAGGCAGAAGCAGCCGATGGTCTGGCCGCTGGCAAGGTCCGCCAGCCAGGTCTGTTTCTGTTCTTCGCTGCCGTAGTTGAGTACCGGCCCGCAGCCCACGGAGTTGTGGATGCTCATGAACGCGCCGGTGGCGCCATCACCAGCGGAGATCTCTTCCACGGCCAGTGCGTAGGCGACGTAATCGACATAGGTGCCGCCCCATTCCTCGGGGACCACCATGCCCAACAGGCCCAACCCACCCATCTTCGCCACCAGGGCGTCGTCGATCCAGCCGGCTTTTTCCCAGGCCTGGGCGTTTGGCGCGATCTCGCCGCGGGCAAAATCCCGGGCCATGTCGCGGATCATGATTTGCTCTTCGCTCAGTTCGATATCGTGCATGGCTCAGTTCCCGCTCTGGTCAAACCCGGTGAAAAAACTCGCCACGTGTGCGGCGTCCAGCGCCTGCAGGGTCGGCGGATTCCAGCGCGGGTTCTTGTCTTTGTCGATCAGCAAGGCGCGCACGCCTTCGATCAGGTCGCCGCGCTCGAACCACTGGCGGTCCAGGTGCAGCTCAAGGGCGAAGCATTGTTCGAGGCTCAGGTGGCGGCCGCGACGGAGCATTTCCAAAGTGACCGCCATAGCCACGGGCGAGCGGGTGGCCAGCAGGTCGGCGGTGGTCGTGGCCCACTCGTGACTGTCGGCGACGGTCACTTCGCGCAGTTGCTCAACAATACTCGGCACGTCGGGCAAGGCGAAGAAGTGGTCGATGGCCGGGCGCAGCGTCTCGAGCGGAGCGTCGGGCAGTTGCTGCACGGCGAGGGTCGCCAACAGGCTCTGAAGGTCTTTGAGCGGGGTGTCGTGCCATTGCAGCTGGTCGAGTTTCTCGTCCAGCGTGGCCAGCTTGCCGCTGTCCAGATACCAGTCGGCCAGGCCGCAATACAGGGCATCGGCAGCGCGGATCTGCACGCCGCTCACCCCGAGATAAATCCCCAGTTCGCCCGGCACCCGTGGCAGGAAGTAGCTGCCGCCGACGTCCGGGAAGTAGCCGATGCCGACTTCCGGCATCGCCAGCCGGCTCTTTTCGGTGACCACCCGCAGATCGGCGCCTTGCACCAGACCCATGCCGCCGCCCAGGACGAAGCCGTCCATCAGCGCGAGGACAGGTTTGCGGTAGTGGTGAATGGCGATATCGAGGGCATATTCCTCGACGAAGAAATCCACGTGCAGGGTGTCGCCGCTTTTGAAACTGTCGTGCAGCGAGCGAATGTCGCCACCGGCGCAGAAGGCTTTTTCGCCGGCGCCGCGCAGGACAACGGCGTGCACTTGGGGATCCTGCGCCCAGGCGTCGAGCTGGCGTTGCAGGTGGCGAACCATATCGAGGGTCAGGGCATTAAGGCCGGCGGGGCGGTTGAGGGTCAGGTGACCGATGTGGTTGCGGACTTCGGCCAGCACGTCGTTCTGCGTGGCATCCATGGGCCGGTTGCCCGGAGAAGTAACCTGAGCAGTCATCAGTAACTCCCTGCTTTTATTGTTCTTTATAAAGAAGCTCGCGCGCGAGCGTTGCAGGATCGTAACAGTGCAAATTTGTGATGTACAACGGGGATATGTGCAGGTGCTGTCTGCGTTTTTGCAAAGTGCTCACTGGCAGCACTGTGGTCACAGGTGCTTCCTGTGCTCTCTGTGGGAGCGAGCCTGCTCGCGATGGTGGTCAACGATAACGCGGGCTATCTGATGTCC
>NZ_JBSVXG010000413.1:0-2521 GCF_054070595.1 Pseudomonas sp. SDO55104_S430
CCGCGCCGCCTGATTTCACGACGGCTTCGCCGCCGAACGCAGCCTCGCAAGCTCGACAGCTGCTACATGAAGCGGGTCGTGCAGTCGTTGGGATAAGCATTATCCTGTTACTCAATCGATACCGGGCGTTCCCGGCCTTTGTCATGGATTACGAGCGTTTTATGTTGCTGGCGAGTTTTTTTGGGGTGGTGATGGGGTTGGTGCTGGGCCTGACCGGAGCCGGCGGCGGCATTCTGGCCGTGCCGGCGTTGGTGCTCGGCCTGGGTTGGACCATGACCCACGCGGCGCCGGTCGCGCTGTTCGCGGTGGGCAGCTCCGCGGCGGTCGGCGCAATCGACGGTTTGCGTCATGGCCTGGTGCGCTATCGCGCGGCAATGTTGATCGCGGCGCTGGGCGCGGTGTTTTCACCGGTGGGCATCTACTTCGCCCATCAGCTGCCGGAAAAAGTCCTGATCATCCTGTTCAGCCTGCTGATGGTCATGGTCGCCGCGCGAATGTTGCGCCGCGAGCGTAAACAAGAGGGCCCCAGCGATCACGGTCACGCCAACTGGGGGCAAAAGAACTGCATGCTCGATCAGCACACCGGACGCTTTTCCTGGACCGCCAAATGCACCGCGACCCTCGCCGCCCTCGGCGCGGTGACCGGCGTGGTCTCGGGATTGCTTGGGGTAGGCGGCGGCTTCCTGATCGTGCCGGCGTTCAAGCAACTGACCGACGTGCAGATGCGCGGGATCATCGCCACCTCGCTGATGGTGATCAGCCTGATCTCGGCCATTGGTGTCATCGGCGCGCTGCATGCCGGGGTGCGTATCGATGGCCTTGGCGCGGCGTTCATCGCGTCGAGCATCATCGGCATGATCGTCGGCCGCAAACTCTGCGCCCGGGTGCCGGCGCGGGTGCTGCAGGTGGGGTTTGCCAGTGTCTGCCTGATCGTCGCAGCCTACATGCTGCTGCGCACGATCCTCTGAACACCACAATCCCCTGTAGGAGCGAGCTTGCTCGCGATGGTCGTCAACGATAACGCTGGGTATCTGACAGACCGCGGTGCCTGTGCCTCCATCGCGAGCAAGCTCGCTCCTACAAGATTCTTTAGGTGTACGCCCTTGGTGGCTAACCTGGCCGACAACCGGTCTTACTTCCTAAATCCCGCGCACCATCGTCCCCTCCAAAGCAGCCGAAAACCGCCTCCAAGGCAGCGTATGGCGCCATCCGTCCGCTTTCGATAATCGCCTCCGACACCTCGTCCCCCGTCGCGGAGCGCGCCATGCACAACAATAAGAACTTCACCCACCGTTTTTTACCGGCCTTCATTGCGAGCCTGTCCACCCTTGGCCTGAGTTCCGCCGTCCAGGCAGAGATCATGCTGTACGACAAGGACCAGACCACGTTCTCCACCGATGGCTACATCAATGCCTTCTACGTGAATAGCGATGTCGACCGCGCCGGCGATCAGTTCGACCGCCGCCAGTCGCGGGTAAAGATGGGCTTTCTGCCCAACTATCTGGGCTTCAACATGGGCAAGCAGGTCGATGACCTCAAGCTCGGTGCCCGTGCCTCGTTCTGGGTGACCATCAACGACAGCGAAACCAACGGCACCGACACCGCCATCGACGTACGCCAGTTCTACGGCACCGTGGCCAATCCCGAGTGGGGCGAAGTGCTGATCGGCAAGGATTTCGGCCTGTTCGCCCGCTCTAACATCCTGCTCGATGAGCTGCTGGCCGGTTACGGTCAGGTCAGTGATACCCTGGGGCTGGTGGATGGCGGCGGGGTGTCGTTCGGCAACATTGGCACCGGCTATCCATACCCGTTCCCGACCTCGCAGATCACCTACCGCACCCCGGTGATGGACGGGCTGCGCGTGGCCGTGGGGATCATGGACCCGGTGGACACCAACGATAGCAGCCCGACCGGCAAGGCCTACCAGGAAAACCCGCGCACCGAGAGCGAGATCACCTACCAGTTCGATCTCGCCGGCGCGCAGATCTACAGCTGGGTCAACGGCAGCTACCAGACTTCGGATAACACCGATTCCACCGTCGATACCGTCACGTCCAAAGGCGTCGGCTACGGCGTGCAGGCAAAAATGGGCGGCCTGTCCCTGACCGGGTCGGGTTTCCAGGCCAAGGGCATCAACCCGTTCTTCACCAACAACGCCGGCGAGCCGACCCTGCGCAACGTCGACAGCGACGGCTATCTGTTGCAGGGCTCGTACAAACTGGGCAAGAACCGCCTGGCGCTGTCCTACGGCAAGACCAAGGACGATGGCAACGGCGCGGTGGGCAGCGGCGCGGACTATGAGACTCGTGGTATTGCGCTGTTCCATGACGTCAACGACAACCTGAAACTGGTTGCCGAGTACAACCAGTTCGAAATCAACGGCCACGACACCAGTGCACAGAATGAAGACACCGATACCTTTGCGGTGGGGGCGGTGTTGACCTGGTAATCCTCCCCAAGGCATCACATCACACCCCTGTGGGAGCGGGCTTGCTCGCGAAAGCGGACGGTCAGGCAACAT